>NZ_CBTY010000009.1:0-300000 GCF_000723185.1 Candidatus Nitrosotenuis uzonensis | reverse complement strand
ACAACGTGATGGGCGGCTTTGGCTCTGCAGTATCCGAAGTTGTTTCTGAAGTCTATCCTGTACCAATAAAGCGTATCGGGGTTCAGGACAGATTCGGAGAATCTGCCAGAGACAGCGAGATTCCTGCGCTTCTGGAAAAGCACGGTCTTACATCAATTAATATAGCAAAAGCAGTAAAAGAAGTGATAGGCAGGAAAAGATAATGAAGATTTTCTTAGACACCGCTAACTTGCAATCAATACGAATGTACAACGACATGGGACTCCTTGATGGAATCACGACAAACCCTTCACTACTTGCAAAAGAGGGCGGTGATCCGCAAAAGGCGATGGAGGAGATAACGCGAATCATAAAAGGTGACGTAAGCCTCGAAGTGGTTGCAACCGATTACGAAGGGATGATGGATGAAGGACACAGATTGAAAAAATATGGACAAAATGTAGTAATCAAAGTTCCAATAACCGCGGATGGCCTGAAGGCCTGCAAGAGCCTGACTCAGGAGGGCATACCGGTAAATGTTACTTTGGTATTCTCGCCAAACCAAGCAGTACTTGCAGCAAAGGCAGGTGCCAAATATGTTAGCCCATTTATTGGAAGACTGGACGATATAGGTCAGGACGGGATGGGCCTTATTGAGGAAATAAAACAGATATTTGCAAATTATAATTTTAAAACTCAAATTCTTGTGGCAAGCGTAAGACACCCAATGCATGTGGTGCAGGCAGCAAAAATTGGGGCAGATGTTGTAACACTCCCACCAGATGTTTTGGGCAAGATGCTCAAGCATCCTCTGACTGATATAGGTCTGAAGAATTTTCTTGCTGACTGGGAAAAGCTAAAACAATCAAACCATAGCTAATATTTGCGGTTCAATAAAATGAAAAAAATGGATTTACATGTCCATTCCACCCATACCGCCCATTCCTGGTGGGCCGCCTGGGCTTGGAGCATGTGTTGAGGGTTTTGATGCCGCTATGACATCGTCTATTCGCAATATCATGCACGCCGCCTCCGTTGCCGCGTTGACGACCTGCTCTTTTACCGCAAGAGGCTCGTAGATCTGCTGGGAGCCAAGGTCTGCCACCTTGCCGTTTGCTACGTCAATTCCAAAAGTGGCCGCACCTGCAGTTCCCTTTGCTCTTAGCTGTACTTGCGTATCAAGTGGATCCATTCCTGCATTTTCTGCAAGCACAAGAGGAATGGTCTCTAGACCTTCTGCGAATTTTTGCGCTGCTAGCTGTGGGCGCCCTTCGAGGCTATTTGCCCATTCTCGTAGTTTTGCAGAGATGCGAGCTTCTGGGGCTCCACCTCCGACTAGGACGTATGGGTATTCTACCACGTCCTTTACTGCCATGAGGGCATCGTGGATGGATCTTTCTACTTCGTCGACAACTCTCTGAGAGCCGCCGCGAGCCAGAATCGAGACTGCCTTGGGATTCTTGCAGCCCTCGATGAAGACCCATTTGTCAGATTCTACCTGCCTTTCTTCAACAGTTTTGGCAGTTCCCAAATCCTTCTCTGTCAACTCGTTTATGTTGGTGACAATTCTTGCACCAGTTGCTTTTGACAGCTTGGTAAGATCGCTTTCCTTGATCCTTCGAACTGCCAAAATATTCGACTTGGCAAGATAGTATTGGGCCATGTCGTCAATTCCTTTCTGACACAGGACGGTGTTTGCACCTGATGCAACTATCTTGTCGACAAGCTTTTTGAGCATCTTGTTCTCCTCGTCGATGTACACTTGCATCTGCTCTGGTGAATTGATGTTTATTTTTGCATCAAATTCCGTCTTTTCTATCTCGAGCGGTGCGTTCAGCAATGCGATTTTTGCATTGTCTATTCTCTTTGGCATTCCGCCATGAACCACTTCCTTGTCTAGGATGATTCCATGGATGAGCTCAGTGTTCTTGATGGACGAGCTTCCCTTCTTTTCGACCTTGATATTGTCGATGTCTACTTTGTATTTGTCGCCAACTTTTTCCGCAACGGACAGAACCGCATCGACTACAATGTCTGCAAGCTCATCCGAGTTTGAGGAGACGAGCTTGGAAGAGAGTGTGGTCACTGCTACCTTCTTGAGGAATTTCTTGTCCAATGCGTCTATTTTGATGCCTATCTGGCGTAGCTCTGCAATGGCCTTCTCGGCTGCCTTTTTGAAACCGTCGACTACAACTGTCGGATGAACATTCTTTCCGATCAACTCCTCTGCTTTTTCTAGCAGAGCACCTGCAAGGACGACAGTTGAGGTGGTTCCATCGCCAACTTCATTATCAGTGGCTTTTGAAATCTCGACCATCATCTTTGCAGCAGGATGCTGTACGTCGATTTCCTTGAGTATGGTTGCGCCATCATTTGTGATGGTTACATCCCCAAGTGTATCAACAAGCATCTTGTCCATGCCGCGCGGTCCAAGGCTAGTTCTTACGAGTTCGGCAATCAGTTTTGCAGCGCTTATGTTGTTTTTCTGGGCATCGTTACCCTTAGTTTGGGTTGTGCCTTCTTTCAGAAGGACGATTTGTGGTGTTGTCACAAAATCACCGCTATCGTAATTATATCTAACGGTTAATAAATTTTTGTAATAAAATATTTGATATGTAATTTATTATTTTCAAATAGAGAAAAAATTAAATAATGTCATAAATATTACATACATCAAGTGATCGATATGTGGTTTGATAATGAATTCGATAGGATGTTTCGAAGATTGTCGGACCGATTTTTTAACATGGATGACGACTTCGAACAAATGTGGACTCGTGCAAAAACAGAGCCGTATTTTTACGGTTACACACTAACTGTGGGTTCTGACGGTAGGCCTATTGTCAGACAGTACGGGAATGCGATTCCCGGTCTTGCGGCAACCGATGTTAGAGAGCCGTTTGTAGATGAAGTGGTAGACAAGGACAATAAAACACTCAAGCTAATTGCAGAGATGCCAGGAGTTGACAAAAAAGACATCAAGGTGACTATCGAGGACAAGCATGCAAGGATCAGTGCAGAAAGTGGAGCACGAAAGTACAATGCAAGAATTCCACTAAAATACAAGATAGATGAAAACTTTGTAAAGGCAACTTATGCAAACGGCATACTCGAAGTATCACTAAAACTTGTAGAGGAAAAACCCAAAGGAAAAACGATAGCCGTAGAATAGGTGATTGCTATGCTGGCAACAACAAAACTGCCTCGTAACATAATTGTAAAAATCCAACAAAGCATAAGGTGGTTGCAGAATGCCGGACGAAAGCTGTAGGAAGTGTGGCGGAGATGTTCACGTTTCAAACTGCACGCAGTGCAAAATGCCTGTTGAGCGCATTTGCAAAAAATGTGAGAACATAATTCGCCATTTTTGTCGCTATTGCACACAGAATATGGCCTCTATGTCCTATGCCTGTGCGGTGAATGCATAGTATCTGCCTACCTCCGCTGTGCATTCACCGCTTTGTATTTTTGTTAAAAAGGGTGTGATTATATGAGAGACTGGATAAGAGTCACAATTTCTATGGATGTTAAGATAAACAAACAATTAAAGGAAAAACAACACCAGCTTATGTTAAACAATGATAATGTAAGTTTCTCTCGTCTTGTCAATTTGGTTCTTGAACGTGGTTTGAGATCTGACGTTGCCGATATTTGAGCCTTATAGGGTGTGTTCAAATTGCAAATTTCCATCATGTACAACAGAATTCTGTCTATCGATTGACTAAGCAGACTTGTCTTAAAGTATATTTTGATGTCTGTTTTGTTCGTATCGAACAGACAGTTTCTTAATCTCTTACTATTGGACCGCAAAATATGGGATTGGGAGTCGCTCTGATGGGTGGCATTGCATGCGCCTCAATGATCGCAGTTTTCACTTTGTTGAGCTCAATGACGACTCAAACGCACGAATTAAACTCGGTCAGAACTCAAATAATGGATAGAGAGATACAGCTGTCTAAAACAAACATCGACATAGAGTCATTATATGCGCAAGGAGGGAGCAATTTGGTAAGCTTGACACTCTCTAATGTCGGTAATGAAAAATTATGGGATTATGAAAACTTTGATGTTCTGATCACATATGATGCTGATGTTGGGGGTGTACCTACATTAACGGCGGAACGCTTTACGTACAGTAAAGATTCAGCATTCTCTCAAGACGGAATATATGGTGGCAGCACTCAATTTGCAAGACCTGATCAAGATATCTTGAAGGGAGGTTGGACAGATACTGTTGGTGGTGATGGTGATGGCACATTATACGAAGAAATTGACGAGAGTGTAAGAAATGATGCTGATTTTACGCGTTCTGCTACATTGACAATACTTGGTCAGTCTGATACTTGGCAAGTGGGCCTCTCAGATGTACTGGATCCTCAAACGTCATCAAATCATGTAGTGCGATATGTGTACAAAAAAAGTACAGGCGGAGGCATAACAGTTGATCTTACTGTCCGACTCTTGCAAGGCACCACACAAATTGCTTCTTGGACACACAATAATGTTGACAGTACTTTCACACTGGCAACACAAACGCTCTTGGAATCTGAAGCAAATTCAATAACAAACTATGCCGATCTGAGACTAACTTTTGTTGCAACTTATACGGGTGGTATTCTACCTGGAAGAGAAATTGACGTATCTTGGGCAGAGCTTGAAGTTCCGGCCGCATCTGGAGTCTATGACTGCTCCGCAGTCATACTTCCTCAGAAACATTGGACTATTGACAGGATAAGTGATGATCTTATTGATCCAAAACTGCTGAATGCTGAAGAGGGTGCTTTAATATGCATAAAACTCTCATATCCGGTTGCCGCCAATGGCGATGTAGATGTGACAATAACCACTGATGTGGGGAAAACAAAAACAGCATCATTAGCTGTTTGATTTGTATGATATGTCAAATTGAGTCTTTGATATTTGGTTCTATGAATATCTGGTAAACAGTTGCTGGCACATAATCGTGATTAATTTGGAGCCAGACGGTGAGAGTGTAGATGCCTGGCTCTACAGCTATTCCTGTCATGTCAAATTCGACATCGATTTCACTCTGGTCTTGCACCATGTTTTTCGCTATTATCAGTTCGTAATCACGAGGTTTTTCATAGTAAGAGTTTGGAGGCAGAGGAGGTTCTACTACTGCTATCTGTCTGCCAAACCCATATGTTTTTTCATTCTTGTGGGCCTCATAAGATCCAGTGGTAGGGAAGGGATCGTAATACACGGAAATATTGTAAAGTCTGCCCTCAGAGAGTGTACCAATTATCTTTATTCTATTAGGATCGTGTCCTATGGGCTCTGTCAGATTGATATAGTTATATTCAAAGTTCTGCACCAGCACAAACGAGTATTCATCGTATGCTATACCAAAGCTTACGTGAGTGTGGTTCGGATCTAGTATGTTCCCTTTATTTCCCCACTCATAGTACTCATCATCGAACATCATTGCATATTCAATCTCTTCTAATTTCTTAATTGGATCAATGATCTCGCATTTTGATTGTTTGCATTGTTCAATGTCTGTGATGCCTCTGAATGCAACATTTTGTCCAATTCCGCCAGCCCCTCCATACCTTGCATATGTCATGTACGGCTTTTCACCATTTGTCAACCAATGTGAGACAGTCCTTGTCATCAAAATCTCTTCTGCATGCGTTTGCGCAGCTTTGTTTGCACTGAGCGCAAGAGATCCAAGCCCGTTGTCTTTTCGATCCTTGTTTACAAGCTCTAATGCATGTTGCACAAGATAATCATGACTTATCTGTTCTGTTGGTAATTCATACATGGCCCTGCTAACTGTGATTCCAAAATAGATTGCAGCTGCAAGCGATACAACTGTAACAGTTACCATGATATTCTTTTTGGACATTCTTTTTTCACTATTTCTAATTTATAAAAAATCGTCTAATGATTTGTACTTGACTGAGAAAACATCCAGTTTGATTTGATAAAAATATTTCAAAAAGGGAAACAATTTTCTTTACAGTTTTTCCTGTAAAGAAACCTTGGTTTTATGCTATTTCTGCAATAGCAAAGCGTCTGCCAACTTGTGTGATCTTGACTTTGGTTTCTTGACCAGGCTGTCCGCCTTTCACAAATATGACAAATCCTTCGATTCGTGCTATTCCGTCGCCTTGTCTGCTTGTTTCAGTAATGGATACGTCGTACTCTTTTCCAGTTTCTACTGGTTTTGGAGTGTCGTCGAACTGTCTGTCGTTAAAACGTCTACGTCCGCCTCCTCTGTATCCGCCACCGCCAAATCTTCGATTTTGTCGATCGGAACTGTCGTTAAAGCTCATTTCTTACCTCCTTTTCGTCTTACCCTTTCTAAATTGACTGCTCATATATGTCAATTCGCTTGATTATCAGTAATTTGATGGTCCAGGGCGTAAAATACATCTTTATAATAAATAAATTTACAATTTTGCGATATTTGTTTGGATTTTCCAGTATTATTGTTTGCATTTTGCCGTTTACTATAAACAGATTTACAATTTTTGTATAAATTATGATATATATGTACAATGCATACACATAACATGACCTATTGCATAGAGTGTGGCGATGATGCCGAGGTCTGTTATTGCGGTAAAGAAGGGCAGCCTGCAGCAGATTATGTTGATTCTCCAACTGAAGAAATTCTTAGTCTAAAGTGCTACTGTGAAAAGCACAAACCAAAGTGAGGTGTCAAGTTGTCTCGCGCGTACGTACTCATCCACTGCGACATGGGGTATGAGGAGCATGTAATAGACTTTCTCAAGTCAATAAAGAGTATAAGTGAAGTTAACGGTGTTTTTGGCGCTTATGATATTGTTGTAAAGGCAGAGGCTCCTACCAGCGACGGGTTGGAAAATGTTGTGGCAAATATCAGAAAAAATCAGAGAATACGTTCAACCCTCACACTCCCTATAATAGAAGGACAGGGAAAGTCCTAGTTATCGTATATCATTAACTTCTTTTCTTCAAGAAGTGAGTGCAGGTTGTTTACAGATCTGTATACGTCCGCTTCTTTTTTTGCTCCTGTGCAGACAAGCTTGCCTGATGCAAACAGCAGAATAACCGTCTTGGGATCAAGCATTCTGTGTATGAGACCTGGAAACTGCTCTGGTTCATACATGCTCCTTGGAAGAGTCCTTGCCGCATGCTCTAGGTGAATCTTGCCACCAAGGTTGATTGCAGCCACTATGTTCTGCACTACTATCTCAGCATCATTTTTGATCTTGATTCCTCCTTTGCGGAGTTTTTCTACAACTGTCTGAACTGCCTTGATTGCCATCTCTTCTGATTTTGCTCCAGTACATACCATCTTGCCTGTTCTGAAAATAAGCGTGGCAGTTCTTGGTGATTTTAATCTGAACACAAGTCCTGGAAATTGGTCTGGGTGGTATTCAGTGTCAGGAAATTTCTTTGTAACTTCGTTTAGGTCGATTTTTTGATCAACTGATGCAGATGCAACTACATTCTCAATGCTTACTATGGGTTTTGTCTGTGGCAACTGCCGTTCTTAAATACCTCCTTTATATATACACAGAGCCTAATGATGGTTGATCCACTGGGTACGATATTCCTCATCAAAGATATCGGAGGCAATCTGCACGTCATTTGGCCCTGTAGCTCCAATCTGAACATCAAAAAGACCGAGTCTACCCTTGCATGGTATTGGTATTGAAAACGCCTTGGCATTTTTTAGCAAAAATCCGTATCTTTTTGAAGAAAACACGCTTGAGGCAAGATGATATCTGGCATCATCAATCCATTCTCTTTTGGCGCCGTATTTTTTCACGTCATACAGCGTGGCTTTACCTATTATTGCGCCCGTAACAAGATGTTTTCCTTCAACATGCAGCCTCCTACAATCACTTTTCCTTATTTTTAATGGTGCATGAATTAAGATATCGCCTCGGAAATTCGTATTCCAACTGCGTAACTCTATTTTCTTTTTACCTGATATTATCAGGTATGCAAAAGGCTGTGAGACTGACAGGCACTTGAACGATGTCATTACATTCTGATACTGCATCTATTAGGGCCCATCTCCAGGTCCGGAATCTGTGCCTGGGATACTGGAATCGTTCCCTTGTTAATCTTGATTATCATAGAATAGTTCATCGGTCTTGGGGTAGTAATGCTCACCACTTTTGAGACAAATGCAGCCTTGTCAAGATCAAGAAGAGGAAGCTTTTTTGCGTCTTTTATCGTGGTGACAAATAATCCTTCACTTGTAGGTTTTACCCCCTCGCCATGATGGGTTGGAAATACTTTGGCACTATCTGGGAATTTTAGAATCTTACTGTGAAGTGTTTCGTATAGGTTTGCCGCAAATTCCTCTGCCTTGTCTCTGAGGTCTGGCCTGCCTATTCCTTCAACAAACAGCGTATCGCCGCTGAAAATATACATATCATCAAGTGAAAACGACATACTGCCTTGCGTATGGCCAGGTGTGTGAATCGCCCTGAGATGTTTTGAGCCAAATGAAATGGTCATCCCATCCTCTACCTGCTCACTTTCCATCCTGTATTCCTCAAGCTTGCTAAGATACAGCTTTGCTCCAACAAGATGCGACAGATCTTTTGCAGCGGAAACATGATCAGCGTGTTGGTGGGTGTCTATCACCTTGGTGATTCTAAGACCTTCCTTTTGTGCAAATTCTACATATTTTGATGCAGGATGAGTCGGGTCTATTACCACTGCCTCGCCGTTTGATCCTACTATGTGCGAGAGGCATCCTTTTCCAACCTTCTCAACCTGTATTATTGTAACATCGCCTTCCTTTAGTGATGTGGCGTTTAGCACCTGGTTCCACATGGCCATGCCGCCAACAAGCGATGTTGCCTCTATTCCCTTTTGCGCTAATGCAAAAGTTGCAACCATGGAACGGTTTCCATGCGAGCATACGGTGACCACTTTTTTGTCCTTGGGTATTGATGATTCGTATCCTGATGAGAACAGTTGCGACAGTGGAATGTTGACAGCACCTGGAATCTTAAACTCTGAAAATTCTGAAGGCTCCCTTACATCTAGCAAAAACACATCCTCGTTTTTCTTGAGCGAATCCCACAGGCTATCACCGCTGATTGTTGTGTCCTGCGAGCTTTTCACTAGTTCTGATGTCCAACTTTTAATTCCGCCCTTCAGGTAATGTGCATCAAATCCGAATCTGGCCATCATAGTTGCGTTTTCCTTTGCTATCGTCTCGTCCTCATCTACAAGTATTATCTTCATGTGTGGCGGAAGCTTTGACATGATGACTTGTTTTTGCTGCATAGAGTCGCACACGGCGTTTGCGGCACCTTTTATGTGTCCTTCCAAATACTGCTGCTTTGATCTGATGTCAAGAACAAGCACTGGCGCTTTAGTTTCAATAATTCTGGCCAGCTCTTCAGGGCTTATCTCAAGTGGACTCATTCATTCTATGTCGTTTTCTGCCAAATTTAGAATTTTGGGTTCACCAAGACCAATATGAGAATATGTTCAACTGCAACTAGTTTGTCCGATTTAAAAAAACACAGACAATTAACAATTTTCCCTAAAATCCTACTGTGGGTATATTCATAGACGGTCACCATGTGGATGAAACCCTGCTTGCCAAGGCAAAGGAACAGGCAAACAAGGAATCGGGCAGGGATATTGCTACTCTAAGCATGCTTTACAATCCAAAGGATCAAGAACTTTACTGCATTATTGATGCCTCAGATGAGAAAACAATTCAACGATATCACGCAGAACTTGGCCTTGATTGCGACTTTGTCACCCCAGTAGAGCACATTCACACAAAAGCAGTCCAGAATGCCGAAAGGCTAAAAGCAATAGGCGAATTATCGGCCAGGCTTGCACACGATCTAAGAAACCCACTCTCGGTGATAAAAAATACCGTCGAGATAATGGAACACAAGCAACGACTCTCTATTGAAGACAGAATAGTCTATTTTGGAAGGTTGCACAGAGCAATAGATAGAATATCTCACCAAATTGAGGACGTTCTTGATTTTGTAAGGCCGATAAACCTGACACTACAAAACAATCTTGTCAACGAAATAATCGCATCTGCCATCGAGAAAATAACCGTGCCGGACTTGGTCAAGATCAATACACCTGCAAACTATGTGCATGCAGTATGTGACTTTACAAGAATGGAAGTTGCAATCAACAATCTTCTGATGAACGCAATTCAAGCTATGAACAATGCAGGACAGGTCGACGTTATACTAACTGAGAATCAAAAACAGGCCGTGATTCAGATAAAGGACAGGGGATGCGGCATACCTCAAGAAATAATGCCTAACATCTTTGAGCCGTTGTTTACGACAAAACAGGAAGGAACCGGTCTTGGGCTTGCCAGCTGCAAGAAAATAATAGAGCAGCACGGAGGAACAATTGAGGTATCAAGCGTTGTGGGAAAAGGAACTACCTTTACAATAACACTTCCAAAACAGTCGATACATCTGGAAAAACAGATCAACGAGAATAGCGAGGTTGCAGCCTAGTCTTGCAGAAAAAGCTAACTTGCTTGCAACACGCTGAGTACACGATTTGGTATGTCCTTTAATCTTGAGACTGCAAGCGTCCTTTCATAGTCAAGATATCTAAGATTGCTTGCAATCTTTGTGGCGCTAAAGGTATCGTGCCCTATGCCTATTGCCACCATCTTGATTCCAACTGACCTTAACGACTTTACCATGGCCCTTACCGCATCAGGATCGGACGGCTCTCCATCGGAGAGTGTCAAGAATATGTCCGGCTTCTTTGAGCGCAAAATAGGGTACATCTTCTGGTATACGTCGGCAAGGGGGGTGCCTCCATTTGCCTCTATCTGCGCCAATCTTTTTGCCGTCGCACTGTTCCATTTTGCATCCTCCGACTTGATGAGCCAGCAGACCACCTGCTTTTGCGAAGTGTTGAATGCGTAAACTGAGAACCGTATCTTCAGAAAGGAGAGAACTTCGCAAAGCGCCAGTGTTGCTTTCTTGTATTGCGTCTGAACGTCATTGATGCTTGAAGAATGGTCAAGCAAGATCACAATTTTTGCGTTTATCGACTTTTTGATATCTGTCAGAAACGGTTTGTAATGGCCCTCAACATACGATTCCTCATCGAACTCATCGCCGTTGATTACGTGCTGTTCCTTCCAGCTAGTCTTCCATTCCTTAAACTTTGTCTTCAGGTTGCTTATCAGGTCCTGATCGTAAATTCTGGTCTCATCAACGTTGGTCGAGCCTGGCACGTGTATGCCTATTGCTTCACTACCAAGTCCCTTGTTCTGGCTCTTACGCGTCTCCTCCCTTAACACCTTGAACTCTTCTGCCACCGCCTTTCCCTCAAGGACGTTTTTGACATCCACCTTGCCAAAATCAGCCTCGCGATTCTCAGCAATCTTGTTTACCGCCTTTACCAAATCCTGCTTTGTCACTGCAAGGCCTGGCGCCTTCCATGGAACTGAAAGCGGAATGGTGACAAGGGCGTCGATATCAAGAATACTAAGAATCTCTGGCACTTTTTTTTCCAGCCACTCGGTATCGTGTTTTTTTTCCAGCGCCTCCCCTACTATTTCCTTGGCACGTGCAGAAGCTCTTGTTATTTTTTCAGCATGACTTGGCTGTATCTCGCCCTTCACATCGCCGAATAAAAAATGCTGGTAGAATGCTTCGACAATCCTTGTTTTTCCAAGAACATTTGCAAGCTGCGGCCTGTAAATCCACTGGTAGGTATAACCGAAAATAATTTCCTCGTCCATTCCACGCCATATCTTTCTGCCTAAAAGCTCTATTCTTCTTGTCTCCAGCGTGTTCAAAATGAAGCCAAATGCATGATCGTTGCTGAGAATCTTTTTGCAGAATTTTACACGCATGGCCTCATACCATATGGAGACTCGGAACTGTCGATACCTTTCAAAGTCGTCTCCGATGTATCTTTCGGGAGAAACCAGGCTTATTTTGCTGTCCTTTATTTTCGTCTGCGTTTCCTTTTTGTCGGAAAACTCTACAACGACCTTCTCTCTTTCAGACCATCTTCTTGCCAGAAAAGTTGCGATCTCGACTAGCGTATCGTATCCTAAGCGTAATGACTGCATTATCTTCCAAACATAGATGTTATGATGTCGTTTACCTTCTGATACTCGACGCTTCCCCACTGGGCATAAACATTTCCAAACACAATGTCTGCTGCCTCCTTTGGACTAATTCCCAAATCCACAAGCTTTGCAAAAGCGATGGTTTCGCGCAGGCTCGGAGAGTAATACAACTCTTCTACCGCAGCTGCCTGCCTTAACACGTTTGCCAGCTTTATTCCTTGGATTATCTTATCATCATGATTTGCCGAGACGTGTCTTTTCACAATCTCCACTTCAGTTGCCTCAGGCGGATAGTCGAGCCTTATTCTCACAGGGAATCTGCTTAGCAGTTGCGGAGGAAGTTCCTTTGTGCCCACATGTGTGAGCGGGTTTATCGTCGCAATCACAAACCATCCCTTCTGCGCCTCTATCATCTCTCCTGTGGATTCTTTGAGTACAATCTGCCTTCTATCATCAAGTGCCTCATCAAGCCTTAGCAGAACGTCAGCCTCAGCAGCATTCAACTCATCAAGGTATAGTATACTGCCTTCCTTCATAGACTTTATCAAAATTCCCTCGTCAAATCCGATGTTTCCATCAGTCATCGTCTTTGTGCCTACAAGATGTGATTCGCGTGTCCTTAAGCTAAAGTTTATCGATTCAAGCTTTGTGCTTTTCCTTGCGGCAAACTCGCGCACAAGCGATGTCTTGCCCGTTCCTTTTGGGCCTATTATCAAAACAAAAAGTCCTGCATCAAATGCCTTGTCCAGAATCTCTATGGAGTTGTTCCAGTCCAGATATGTTGACTGCGCCTGCAACATTACTCTCTGGGAGTTTTCCATAACATAAAAACGATTGCGCTGTATGCGGAAGAAAAAATCAGTTGTTCCATTTTTCTAGCTGAACATACGATTCCTGCATGGCCTTTTGCAGCTTTTTACTCCATTCTTCAAAGCCCTCTGGACTTTTCGGATAGTTTCTATAGTGCTCTGTCAGCCACCTGTTCTGCTGTGTTGTGTATCGAAGACCGTCAGCAAGCTTTTTGTTAAGAGCTCCACGTATTATCATGCCCATCTTGCCTATCATGCTAAAGTCGGGGTGCTCACCGCGGCTGATTGCCTCAACGTCCATGTTTCCCAAAAAGTGCTTCATTCCATAGTTAATCTGCTCGTTTGTCAGCATCTGCAGCAGCCTCCTGAATACTTCAAGGCCTGCAGTTTTGTATCCGTATTCTCTGACATAATCCACATTGTACTGCCAGAGGCCTTTCTCTGTGACATCGCCTGACTCTATTGCATCAACTACGTTCTTTCCTATTATGGTACCAGCAATGAGGGCAGGCCCTATTCCGCCTGCATCAAGAGGCTTTGGCATCCATGCGGAATCTCCCACCAGCATGAATCCGTTTGCAACCATGCAATCGTTTTGTCTTCTTACTGAGACTTGAAAGTTTCCAGTTGCATTGTGAGCGTCTTCTGGATCTGTAGACAGCCTAGGATTTCTAATGGCCCTGTTTCGCGCAACGTACTGATTTATCAGACCTGTGACATCGTCGTGTTTTCCAAGTCTTTTGTTTCTTTTATCCAGTAATGTCTTTTCAACTCCGAGTCCGATGTTGACTTTGTTGGGACCCTTGGGAAAAACCCAGCCGTATCCTCCCGGAGCTATGTCCTGATCAAGATGAATCAGACAGTAATCAGGATCAAACTCGGTGAGATCTTCTTCTCCCTTGTCAAAATACATGATGTGTCTGCCTGTCGATTCCAAGTCAGTCCTGTCTATTTTCTTCTCCATCTTCGTGGTGTTCCTAATTCCGTTTCGCAGCATCGAGGTGACTCCGGTGGCATCAATTACGACCTTGGCAGTTTTCCTGTATGGCTGGTTGGTCTTCTTGTCCAGTCCTTCGACACCGACTACTTGGTTGCCCTCGTAAACAAGTCCTGTCAAGTTTATCTCAAAATCGACATTGATTCCGCGCTTGAGGGCCTCTCTGTACTGGCTTTGCGGAAGCTGCTGGCGGTTGAGCAAGTATCCATCACCATCAAATGGAATTGCAGTTTCCCTGTCAGGAGATAATGCCATGACGCCCTTTACCCTGTGCTCGATTTCCGGCTTGCCCCAGACTGACTTTATTCTTGTACCCATATAGTCAACTGCCTCCTTGGAGACTGCATCTCCGCAGACCCAGCCGTTAATCGATTTGCGGCCAAGCAGTATTGGCGGGTTCCTGTCTATTACTAAAATTGATATTCTTTGATTAGAGTAATGCGCAGCAGACTGTGCTGCAACCATTCCGGCAAGTCCTCCCCCAGCAACAATCAGGTCATAATCGGTTTTCAACTATCAGACAGCTGAAACATCATTATTTAAAATAATGCACAAGGTTGATTTTTTGGGTCAGATCGTCGCGGCGTCTTCACAGCTGCGTTTGCTCAGACTGGAGCGGCTTTGTAGCTCTTCATTCCCATACCTATACTATTTGAAATGATATTAAATGGTGCCTCTCAAAATCTCCGAGTATGTCTTGGACAGATTCTTCTGGCTGTAAACGGGAGTGTATATTCGCAGCTTGACTGGATCCTCATCTCCAAGTACAATTCTTTTTTGTACCAGTCCCTGCTTTGATATCCTCAAAAATAACGACGAGTCGTCACACCTGCTTTCAATGTCCTCCAATATCATCTCGACATCGGATTGTGAAATGCCAGATACGAGAGTCTTTACAAACTGCCTTGATTTTTTCTTTTTCAGCTTGGCCTGGAGCAATGTTATGGGATTGTCAAAGTGGCCTCGCAGGTCCTGAGACACAAAGTCCTCCACATCTAGATCAAACACATCTTTGAATGCATCGAATATTTTCTGCGGATCTTCTGTTGCATGAACAATGACTTGGATGTCTACCTCAAGCCGTTTTTCCATGAGTGAAAAATTATGCCTGCAGCAGTGCTACTTCGGCTTCAGCGGTTCTGATCAGCTTTACTTTTTCCAGTCCTACATGTCTCATGCGTATGACTTTTTTTGCCGCAGCCATGATATCGGAGTTTATCTTTCCATAACATGTTGCCTGCACAAACTGGTCTATTGTCATCTCTTGTATGTTCTTGCTCATCACGTCCTTTGCAATCAGTCTTAACGCGTGCTTTCTTGACGTGTTGAGCTTTTTGTGAGTCAGGGCGATCACCTTGATTCTAAAGATATAATTGTCTTTTGTTTTTACATCCATAACATAGTTGACCTTGCTTGATCCTCTTCTGATGAGGCTTCTGAGGAACTCTTTTGCGTACTCGTATCTTTTGAAAATGGAATATGCCTTGTCTCCTTCAATCTTGACTATTTGAAAGTAAATCTTGTATTGGTACTGTGATGGGTCTCCTTTCAGTATGTCAAAAAGCGTAACCTCGACCACACGACCTATTGCCTTCTGCTCGTCAGTTATCGGTATGTATGCTAGCGGGGCGTTGTTAAACGATTCTGGGGCAATTACTGTGACCCATTTTTTCTCACGCCACTTGTCCTTTACTTTTCCGCCCTTTCTTCGAGCCAATTACTAACGGCGTCTAAATCCAAAATATAAGTTATGAGATGATATCTGAACCAAGATATTTTTGCAGCGGCCTTGGCACATCAAAATGGCCGTCCTTTGCCTGAAAGTTCTCCATTATGGCAACAAGCGTTCTTGTGGTGGCAACAAGCGTGCTATTGAGCGAATGGACGTACTGGGTCTGATCGTTGGTCTTGTCCCGGAATCTTATCTTGAGGCGTCTTGTCTGAAAGTCAAGGCAGTTGGAGCAGGAAACCATCTCGCGGTATGCATTCTGTCCGGCCATCCACCCTTCGATATCGTATGTCTTTGCGGAAACCTTGCCAAGATCACCGCTTGATAGGAGCATGACGCGGTATGGTATTCCAAGACTTTGGTAGAATTCTTCTGCAACTGCAAGCATCCTTTCGTGCTCTGTCCATGATTCCTCTGGTCTTGCAAATACATACTGCTCGACCTTCTCAAACTGGTGCACGCGGAATATGCCCTTCTGGTCGCGTCCGTGGGCACCTGCCTCCTTTCTAAAGCAAGGACTCACGCCAGCATAACGTATAGGAAGATCCTTTCCATCAAGTATCTCATCCGAATGCATGGCAGCTATTGCATGCTCTGATGTTCCAATTAAAAACAGGTCTTCGTCCTGCACCTTGTATATTACATTTGCAAAGTCGTCTGCAATTATTGCTCCTTCCATCGAGCTTTTGTTTATCATGTATGGTGGCTGAACTGGCGTGTATCCTTTTTTTTCCAAAAAGTCAAGGGCATATCCTATGAGTGCGTGGTTTAGCTTTACAAGTGATTTTTTCAGATAGTAAAATCTAGCACCGGCTGTCTTTGCAGCCCTTTCAAGGTCCACAAGATCAAGGCTCTGTGATATGTCGATGTGATCCCTTACTTGGAAATCAAAGATTGGCACTGTGCCCCACCTTCTTACCTCTTTGTTTGCCGATTCATCAGGGCCTATTGGAACTGATTCGTGGACAAGATTGGGAATGGTCAGAGCAAGCCTGGAGTAATCTGATTCTACTTTTTGTTGTTCTACCTCAAGGGACTGGAGTTCCTCTGATACCTGTTGCATCTGCAAAATTGCAGAGCTTGCATCAGTGCCAGATTTTTTTCTGGTAGCTATTTCCACCGCCACGATGTTCTTTTTCTTTCTCAGCTCGTCAGTTCTTACAATAAGCTCGCGCCTTTGCGCATCAAGCCTTAGCAGGAGATCAAGGTCGTACTCGACATTCCGGTCCCTGAGCATTTTTTTGATAATCTCCGGCTTTTCCTTGATGATCTTAGGATCAAGCATTCACTCTATCACCCTGAGCGCCATCTGCACGTGCGCCAACACTTCGTCGATAGTCGATGTGAGTTTTTTCATATTATCAGTACTCTGGAAGTTAAAAACAAGTGCGTTATCAAGATTTTCCACGGTAAGGGAGAGGCCTTTGGGAAAATCCACATTGTCCGGTTCCAAGGCGTTCTTAATCGCAGCAGCCTTTTTTTCCGAAATGTTACTTAATGTTATTCTGATTTTGGCTTCCATTTACACTATCTTCTATAAAGTCCAAAAACCCGTCAAGCTTATCTTTTGTTATTTTTGCCCCCGCCGCTCCATCGTGCCCACCGCCTATTCCGTTGAACTTTGCCGCCCCCGTCTTCATCAGGACGCTCAAATTGACATGACTCTTGCATCCAATCGACTTTCTTGACGAGAACTTGATCGTGTTCTCCTCACCGTTGGTTCTCAAGATGACTATCTTGCCGGCATTCTTTGGTGAGCCAGCAAGAAGCGACGATATGGTTCCGGTCATGGTCTCTGGAATGATTCCCTCTCCATTTACCATGATGCAGTTAGCTGAGCCGCTTATTCTCCATCTCTCATTGCTCAGAATGTTCATGTAGTCGCGAATCATCTTTCGGTATTCTACAAGTATGTTCTCGCCTTCCTGCAGCATCCTGTTCCTATCGCCCATGCAGATTGCAATGCCGACTCCTGCCCTTCCTATCCTGCCGCAAGAATTGAGCATGGTGGAAAACTCGCGAGCATCCCTAAGGAAGCTGCGCCTTTCCTCGCTGGGAAACGTGTATGTGTATCCAATTAGCTCTTCCATTATCTGCGATGCGTTCTGCGAGCTTGCATATTTTGTGATTGCCTCGATCAACTGACGCTTCTCATCGTCTGTAAGGTCCGACGGTGTCCTCCATCGCCCTCCATCCTTTAGGCCGATTCCAGCCGACGTGAGCAATGAGATGCAGGCATCTCTGTTCCATGTCAATCCCTCTATGAACGGCTGGGACGTGAATGCAAGCGAATCAACAAGAGGGCGCGTCTCGCGTCCTACTAGCAGCAGGTCCATGTCTACCTGAAGATGACCTGCCGACTTGGCCTCCTCGGCGATCTCGGCATTCTTTCCATTGAATGATTTTTTCTCGCCAACATCCTGTCTGTCGCCAAGCGCTGATACCACTGCTATCTGGGCCAAGTCGGAGTTGTTCCTGTCAATTGACTTTGCCGCAAGGTAAGCCATTCCTCCGGCACAAATCTCCGAGCCTCCATCGATTCCATATTTCCAAGCATTGATGACCCGTGGATTATCGTGCTCTTCAGGTGGTATCTCATGGTGATCCAGGACAAACCAGTTATGGCCTAATGCCTCGTCAAGCTGTCCTGCGAATCCGCCGCCAAGGTCTGTGATGATGTAAAAGTCTCGCCCATCTGAGCGCATCTGTCTTATTACTTCATGACTCATCTCCTTTGCAGTCTTGGCAGTCACCTTTGCACCTGCGCGTATGAGCGACTTTGTTATTATGCTGCCAGATGTTATGCCGTCACAGTCAATGTGGGTGATAATCTGAATATCTTTTTTTGATTTGATTAACTCGGATAAACGATCAGAAAAGTTTGAAAGAGACTCGTCCAGACTTTGCACCATTACTCAAGCTGAGCTACTACTGACTTATATTTCCAGTTTTGAGGCAGCACCCCGATTTTCTTATAGTATGTGGATATTCTGTGCACCTTTGCTTCCACGAGCTCAAGCGATCTGACGTTTCTCTTATCAGAGTTATTGCTCTTTAGGTGTCTTTGCAAATTGACTGCCTTTTTGACAATGTTGTTCAGGTCTTCTGGGAGTTCCGGTTTTATCCCGTTGTCCTCAAGTATCTTTTTGACCGATTTTTTGACTATGGGCTTTACAAGCGGAACTGCATGCTGGTCTCTGAGCTTTATGCCAATCTGGCTCATCGGCACGCCGTCCTTGCCGTACTTTACAACCAGCTCCTCGATCTCCTTTGGATCTGATATCCAGGATGGAGTCCTGTATGAGATCGGCCTTGTGGAATGAGATTGACCGTGTCTGTGTGTATGTACGCGTCCCATGTGGGAGGTGGATTCTGGTTCAAACATAAACGTTGCCCCGACAATTAACAAAATTGCCAATTAGAAAAAAGTTAAATAGAAACCTTGGCCCCCATGACAACAGGTAAACACTATGAATAAGACATTATTTGGAACCGCAATCCTCGCATTTGCCATCATTTCAGTTGGAATGGTGACACAGCAAGCATTTGCCCAGTACATGGGAAATGTTGACCCAGCTGGAAAGACGGGCAAGAACACACTCGAGGAGACGCTCAAACTCCAAAGAGAAAGAGTAGAATACGCACAAGAAAACCCAGCTACAGGTTCTGGAACTCCATACCTTGCAGCTGATGGTGTATTGGGCGCATCTGCAATCGCAGCAGCTGTCTTTGGCGGAATCGCAGCGGCATTCTTTGTCAGAGCACGCTCTGGCAGATATGCAGCACAAGGACGAGGATAAACCAACCTCCTTTTTCCATTTTATTAATCCAACCTACCGGTAGCGGCGATCATTTGCCAAACTCGCCTGTCAGAGAAATGTATATATCGCACATTAATAGGTTGTATCTCAATGACTCCATTACTCGGTACAGTGTATAGCATTCTGTCTACCGTATTTGGACAACTAGGACCAAACTATGACCCATTATTCTACGATGTAATGGTATACATATTTGGTACCATGATGTTTACTATATTCCTCCTGGGAATCATAGCATACTGGCTTAGAGTTCACGGCTGGTCATACAAAGACAACCGTGAAAGATGGGTTGACGAACTAGACAGACACTTTGAAAGAGAAGGTATCGGATTGATACCAGACAACGGAAAGTACTGGTAAAACTCTCTTTTCATTCTTTTTAGATTTTATTTTATTCTCAATCAAATCTGCTTTGCCAAACGGCATTTGCGCACTTTACTTGGGCGGTGCAAAGTCCCTATCCTGGAACTCGTCATATGCTTTTGATATGAATTCCGCTCTATAGTGGGCACCGTCGACTAGAGGGGTGCGGATAAAGTCTGCGGACTCTTTTCCATCCATGAATATTTTTGATTTGGATTCCTGCATATCTCTTAGTGGGAACTCCCACATCCACAAAAAGTGGCCTATCTCAAAGGGGTACTCTTCAGTCCATGCCGCATAGATGGTGCCGTCGTTAGAAAGCGTATAAAGCGACCTCTGGCAACCTTCTTTGAATCCGACTTGGGCCGGTATTGGATACTTTTGTTTGTCAACGTATACTTCGAGCGTGGCAGTTATCACAAATCTTGTATCTCTGTCATTTATGCAGACTTTGAGCGGGTTGTCTTGGTTTAACACAACCTGGATGCCAGAGCTTGCAGCGGCAACTCCGACGCCTACTATGGCAGTCATGATGAGATATTTTAGCGTCTTTTTGCGCTTGCTTGGGTCTCCCATTCCGGGCCAGATCATACTGGTGGCATGAACGGAATGGCATAAAGTCGTTTCTAAGCGAGTTCTAATAAAATGAAAAAGAGGTGTTAGGTTGGTTTAGATTACTTGCCAGGGGCGAGTTGCAAACGTGATCACGTAGCCAACTGCAATGATTATTGATTGGTACATGATGTTTGTGTATGGAATTGGTTTTAGTATTGGTTCACCAGATACTACAACTGTTTGTCCTGGGCCTAATCCTGGTCCAACACTAGCTACATTAAGCTGTGTGTGTACGTGGTATACGCCTGGCTCTAATGCCTTGGCTCTGATTTCGTAATCGATAACAGCGTTACCTGGTATCTGGAAGACGTTTCCTGGTGGGCTTCTTGCTAGAATTTCCCATCTGTTGCCTGCGTTGGTGGACTCTGAGAATATAGAGTTCCATCCTCTGAGGTCTCTTTCAACCAGACTGACGAACTTGCCACTAATGACCAGCTCTTCACCTGTGTTGAGTGACTGTCTGTTGAATGTCTCGTCTTCAATCTTTACGAAACGGCTTTGAAGTTGTGCCTGTACACCGTGTGCTTCTGCATTTTGGACCATCTGTGCCACGTGTGGACCAAATGTTCCTAGTGCTAAAATCACACCGAGCGCTACTACGAATATTTTCTTGTCGACCATAGTTATCCCGTTAATTAATCAAAAACTAACATAGAACGATATATGTTTTACCGTTGTTGTCATGCGGTGATCATAAGATGGTATAGATATGCTGTTGATCTTGCTGTGCTACATCAATGTTGAACATAGAAAATGTCAAAACATGACTATAAAAAAATTACGAAGGATGAATTCAGTATGAATGATAAGTATATTTTTTATCATGGTTTTTTGTAATTTTTTTAAGAATTTTGACTAAAAAATAACTCATGTTTTATATATGAAAGACAAACAATCTCTCTCATGGCACAGATGCCGGCATTAATCCCAAAAGAAGTTGAGATCCAGAGACTAAAGAAGATCTGGCTCATCGTCATCGCAATGGGATCCACAGCAGCATCAGTGGAAGTAGACAACTTTGTAGACGGCTCTCTACATCAAACCTCTATCAGAGACTCTGCGTTCACTCCAGCACACTGGTGGTTGTACTCACACTTTGTAGCACTACCACTAGGTTGGGGAGCAGTAGCAATCTATGATAGAAGAGTACCAATCCTCAGAGGCCCGAACAACTCGATGAACACTGGCCTGAAGATGACCATTCTTGGTTACCTTGCAACCATGTTCACGATCGGAGTCAACGAGATGTGGCACTTTTGGTTCGTAGAGGAAATCTTCGCAGTTCCAAACCACTGGATGTTCAACATGGGTGTCGTCGTAGCCTTCATGGGCGCTCTAGCATATGTCGTTAGAGTATACGCACGACTGGTCGAACTAGGTGCAGAAACACCAGGTGAGAACCCATATGTTGCTGAAATGTACAAGATGGCCCTAGAAGGCAAACTGTACAGCAGATCCATCCCATAAGCGAAAACCGCTTTTTTCTTATTTTTATTATAAAGGCCTAGATCGGCCGGTCTTGCGTTTTGTAGAAAGGCTTAAAAGTATTCTGCCGGTTACTAAACCAAATGACTCTACCAAAAGGATTTGGCTCAGGTGGCGGAGGCGCAACCAGTGCTGACGTAGAGAAGATGATTGGTCGTCGTGTAGAAAACATGACAGGCATAATCACGCTTTCATACATAGCAGCATGGCTGGCAACATTTGGTGGAACAGCTGCAGGATACTTCTATTATCCTTGGGCTTATCCAACACCAAGCGGTCACTACGCCTTTATCGTCCTGACAATAGTTGAAGCAATCGGTTATCTCTTCTGTGTTAAAGTAATGGAAGAGGGCACCAAGAAGAAGAGCAACGGCATCGTCGGTGCTGCGCTTGGTGGAACCGCTGTTGGAACGATCTTAATATCCCTATTCGTCGGCGTATAGGGAAAGTTCCCGACTTTTTCTTATTTTTAATTCTCTTCTACAACATACCGATCTTCATAATTGTCTAAAATTTTATATACTCAGGGTATCTGTAGGGGATTAATGGTCTGGCTTAGACGATGTACTCACTACTTGTTCATAGTAGTGGTTGCAGTCAACTCTACCCTGCTAACAATTAATGCAGGAGACTACATCTTCTACACTGACTGGGCCTGGACTTCGTTTGTCGTATTCTCAATATCGCAAACACTGATGTTAGTAGTCGGCGCATGCTACTATCTGACATTCACAGGAGTTCCAGGAACGGCAACGTATTACGCGTTGATCATGACTGTCTATACGTGGGTTGCCAAAGGTGCATGGTTTGCACTCGGTTATCCATACGACTTCATTGTCACACCAGTTTGGCTACCATCAGCAATGCTGCTGGATCTGGCATACTGGGCAACAAAGAAGAACAAGCACTCGCTGATACTATTCGGCGGTGTAATGGCAGGACTATCATTGCCGCTGTTCAACATGGTCAACTTGATCACGGTTGCTGACCCGTTAGAGACTGCATTCAAATATCCAAGACCAACACTGCCTCCATACATGACTCCGATCGAGCCCGCTGTAGGCAAATTCTATAACAGTCCAGTTGCACTCGGTGCAGGCGCAGGTGCCGTACTATCGGTAACTATGGCCGCGTTGGGATGCAAGCTAAATACGTGGACGTATAGATGGATGGCAGCTTGGTCCAAGTGGGACTAAAACCCTACACCCTTTTCCTTTCTCTTGTTTTTGAGCACCCAACCGCAAGGTATTGATTAAAAAATATTGTACACGTTGTGATCTTTTGTTGTCTTGCGGGGCGATATGACTCTGTCTGATTAGTTACTGTTGAGCCAGATACTGAGCGTTGAACCAAAACCATTCGTCAAGTGGGCTGGAGGAAAAAGACAGCTTCTTGATGTCATAGAAAAACATCTGCCGCGCCGGTTCGAGACGTACTATGAGCCGTTTCTTGGAGGCGGTGCAGTTTTGTTTCGCATGCTGGCACAAAACCCTGATGCCAGGTGCAAAGCATCCGACCTTAACTCTGACTTGGTGCTTGCGTACGTAACAGTCAGAGACAGAGTGGACGAGCTAATACAATCGCTTCAAAATCATGCTAAAAATTACAAAAAAAATCCGGATTCTTACTATTATAAGGTGAGGGAACAGGAGCCAAAGGACCAGATAGAGAAGGTCTCGCGACTGTTGTTTTTGAACAGGACGTGCTTTAACGGACTGTATCGCGTGAATAGCAAGGGCAAGTTTAACGTGCCGCTGGGCAGATACTCAAATCCGAACATTGTCAATGAGGAGAATCTGTATGCTGTAAGCAACATTCTGCGCATAAGAAAAGTGCAGTTCAGCTGCCGTGATTTCACTTCTGTTCTTGATGATGCAGACCGAGGCGACTTTGTCTACTTTGATCCGCCCTACCAGCCGGTGAGCGACACAGCAAACTTTACCAGCTACACTAACAGGGATTTTACATACGAGGATCTGCAAAAACTCGTCAAGGTATCCGAGAAGCTATCTGAGAGAGGCTGCAATGTACTCCACTCAAACTCAAACTCGCCTGAAGTACGGGCGTTATTCTCAAAGGACTGGAAGATAGTTGCAATACGCGCCAATCGGGCCATAAACTCGGACTCTAGCAAACGAACAGGGCACACCGAGCTCCTGATAAAGAACTATTGAAAAGCTCCGAGCGGGATCCGAACCCGCGACCTTTACCTTACCAAGGTAACGCTCTACCAGGCTGAGCTATCGAAGCACAAATTTTTCCTTGGGTAATTCCTTATTATGTCTAATTGAAACTTGCGCAAAACGCTAAACTGTTAAATCTTGCCCGGAATCTAAGCTAAACTGCAGGGATAGCCGAGCCTGGCCAAAGTAAGCAAAATTGCTTTTGGATGCGCGGGACTTAAGATCTAATAATGGGTGATCCCGTCTCTTAGGGGTTCGTGGGTTCAAATCCCACTCCCTGCATCTTTTTTTAAAACTAAAAACGTCTACTTGGGATGTTTTATTCCTCTAGAGTTGAGAACCTCATAGACATCAGGAAGTGAGAATACATAACCAATATGGACGCAGTCTTTTTCCTCGCAGAGCTGGCAAAATAGTTCTCCCCTCTGAATTGTCACCTCGGCGATCCTGTTCTTGATGTTATCCTTGAGAACGACTCTGTCCTCATCAATGGTTATCTTTTCTATTTTTGGCGCGTATCTTGCAAAGGTCTTGTCTTTTTGCATCGTCTGCTCCAGCATGTATGTGACATACCCTGAAAAGCTGTTGATGCCTTTCATCATCAGCTCGGATTTGCTCTTTTCGAATACCTCAAAGAACTTGTCATAGACTTCCTCCGAGACTGTGATTGATTTGAAACCTGCCTTTGGCATTTTACTTACCTGTTACCGTACCATAAGGTAATGTACTATTTAATACTTCTTGTCTCCCAATCGTTGACAAATACACAAATAATTGACTTTGGCACTAAAAACAACTCATGGCTCGTGGTTACAGGCAGGATCAGATTCAGCAAAAGCTCATAGAGATACTCTCAGAATCCAAGACTGGCCTTTCTGGCGTAGAGATAGCAGACAAGTTAGGAATGAACCGCGCAACAATAACAAAATACCTCCAGGTCTTTGCAGCCGAAGGAATAATCAAACAAAAAAACATTGGAAATGCAAACCTGTGGTTTGTCGAGTCGGGAACAGAAAAACTCGAGTTTCCGCAAGACTATTTTCGCGTCAAGGACAAGTTTGTTGAATTTCTAACATCTGGAATGCAGCAGCATGCATACCATCTGATAAGGAACGCGCAGTATTCTGGTGCTGATACCACAAAGATCCTCATCGAGGTAATTATCCCTGCAATCGAGCAAGTCGATGAGATGTACGTGAAGGCAAAGATAGGAAAGAGCGAGGCAAAGCTATTCTACAATGTCATATCGGGCTCTATTAGGATGCTCTTTTTGGGCCACCAAAGCACCGAGTCAAAAAAGAATGTGACTGTCTTATCAGCAGATGGAGCCAGTCTTCTGTATTGTAAGGCCGCATCGTGCGCGCTTGCCTCGCACGGATGGAACGTCTTTGAGCTCGGGGACATGTCGGACAGCATTGACGTGATGTATGATATTGATTTGCAAAAATTTCTCACAAGGATATGGAAGCAAAAACAGGGGATAATGGTAATACTCGTGTTTTCCGCAAGCGAGGAAGGGGCAAAATTCTTTTCGGAGTCTGCAATGTCAATAAAGCCCAAATTTGGGAAAAATCTACATGTTGCAGTCTATTCAAGGGCCTCAAAAAAACTCGCAACCAAGGCAGAGTTTGTCACGGATAGCTTTGATGCAATAGTGCAGTGGACAGATTCTGTAGCAGGCACACTTTCATAAAAATAGTGGGCCGAGAGAGATTCGAACTCTCGACCTTTCGATCTCTGAAAGGTTGTTTTATCAGTCGAACGCTCCAGCCAAGCTGAGCTACCGGCCCTAAAAAATCTCAACTGTGACTGTATTTTAAGTGTGGCGTCAGTTCTTCCATTTTATGGAGCAACCAATTGACGGATCAAAATCTTTTGCAATCTGGTTACCTGCAAGCAGTTTTTCTATGTTCAAAATCATGGTCTTCTCCGTCGCCTTGTCTTCAGGTTTCATCGCGTTGTCGATTCTACCATGAAATACAAGCTTGCGATTTTTGTCAAAAAGGAACGGGTCTGGGGTGCACACCGCACCATATCGTTTTGCCACCTGCTGTGTATCATCAACAAGATATGAGAACTTGATTCCTTTTTCTGCTGCAAACTTTTTCATATTATCAAAACTGTCATCAGGATATGCAATAGAATCATTGCTGTTGATTCCAACCACTGCCACCTTGTCTCCGAATTTGTTCTGGATTTCGTTTATTGCGTCTACCTTGGCTTTCACATAAGGACAGTGGTTGCACATAAAGATCACAAGCAACGCCTCATAGTTTTTGTAGCTTGCAAGCGAGTGTTTCTTGTCGTCAATCCCGAGAAGCTCAAAGTCCGGGGCAGAGTCACCTTTCTTTAGAACGACTTGGGACTCCATTACTACCATATTCTGCACTCGATTTTATGGAAATAAAAATTCTTGCACAGGTGAGGACAACAATTAAAATCAACACGATCAAGTCACTCTCGTGGGGCTGATAGTTCAGTGGTAGAATGCCCGCCTTGCACGCGGGAGGTCAGGGGTTCAAATCCCCTTCAGTCCACTTTTTCATCCTTATTGGCAGATCTGCCACCAAGAGATGGATTTAAATATGATATTTTGAGAGTACCAATAACATGGCACAATCATTTGCAGCAGAATCAATCGCTGTGTGGATACCGCTTATCGTCGGTTTGGCACCGGGACTAGTGTACTGGTTTGTTATAACTGGCATGAGAAACAGAAAGTAACCTTTCTTCTCTTTTATTGTTATTTTAATTTTGTAAAAGCTTCTAGTCCACATTGTTTAGATTATGATATTTCTTATGAGATTAAGTCCAACCGCATACCGATAACATGAAGCAGCTGCTTGCAGGCATTCTTGTATTGTTCTTACTGCTCCCTGTAGCACAATCATTTGCGCAGGTTACAAATACGCCTTCTACACTTGGCGTAAAACTCACATCCACACAGCCGTTCATATTCAAAAACGATGAAGGATATACTGTGGTAATAGGCGAAGTGGAAAACACCAGAAGCTTTGCAGTAAACAATGTAAAAATATGGGTTGGTTTTTACAGCAGCACAACGACAGCGCCTGGCGGACAGCCTCCACTTGAAACTGTCACAGGAACATCACTACTTGATGTAATTCCGCCAAATTCCAAGTCGCCTTTCATTATAATGTCCAGCACGCCAAACTCTAACATATCTGAGGTCAACATCAACGTGCTGGGATTTAACTCGGTATCATCAAAGCAACAGCTACTGGAGATATCTGCGCCATCCGCATCAGTGGGCAACACGGTAAAGGTCACCGCGGAAATCACCAACAAAGGTCAGCAGGATAGCATTGATACGAATGTCCATCTAATAGCGTATGATGCATTCAATCCGCCAAGAATTGTGGGGATAGAAACTGCAACCGTGGACCGAATCACAAAGGGCAGCTCAGAGCAGATCACATTTGATGCAAAAATGGATTACAGGGCCACCTCATTCAAGCTTGTAGCCGAGTCCGATAACTATCAGTCAAAGATTACGGGAATACCAAAGGTCACACTTGATTCAATAACAAAGCTGATAACAATAGGCAATGTGCGCATAACAGAATCTGGCAACCAGACATCCGAAGTCAGAGTGGGAACACCGGTCCAGATAAGCAGCGATTTGTCAATACAGTTTGGCGCGAAGACAAATCAGCAGCAAGGATATGTCTACTATGCGCAGGTAAAGCAGTTTGGAGACAAGGCACCTGTGGAGTTTTTGGGATTCTATGAGGGAGTGTTCGATTCGGCGCAACCGCAGACTGCAGCCGTCACATGGGTTCCAGAAAACGAGGGCGCATTCTTTGTAGAAGCATACGTGTGGGACATGGACGGTGTGGCGCTTGCAGCTCCGAGCAAGACAATCTCAATAATACTGGTAAAGCCATAGATTTTATTTTAAAAAAATGCTAGTACATCATGGGCCGATACAAGACGGTTGCAATGGGGGGAACTTTTGATATCATACACAAGGGCCATCTGGCACTGCTTGATGCAGCATTTCTGGCATCCTCGCACGTCATAATCGGTCTGACAGGAGACGAGCTTGCAAAGGCAAAGGGCAAGAAGATTTTTCATACATATGAGCAGCGGCTTGGTTCGCTAAGGTCACTTGTAGAAGAAAGATTTCCTGGCAGGTCTTATGTGATAAGCAAGCTTGAGAATGACTTTGGGCCTGCAGCAATAGAAGGCGACGTTGACGCGCTTATAGTGAGCTCGGAGACTGAACATCAGGTAGAAGTCCTTAACAGGAAGAGATCTGAAAGGGGGCTAGGTAAGGTGGAATCTGTGGTTGTGCCTATGGTGCTTGCAAAGGATGGCACGAGAATATCTAGCACGAGAATAAGGAACGCTGAGATAGACACTGACGGAAACCTGACATAGTTGACAAACTGCTTTTGTATCTTTGATTTATTCGAATAAAACGAAAACCCACAAGCAAGACTTGACGTGACAATCATTAACCATATGATGAAAAAGTTTGCAAGCAACGTGACCAACCTGCAAGAAGGACTACATCCTGAACATCTTGGATTCTGGTATGATAAAATAATAAGAGAAGCTAAGGATATGGCTCCGCCATGGCTGGTCGACAAGATAAAGGTAAAGCAGGATCCGATACTGCCTATGAAGTTTAATCTGGATATCTCAAAAAGGGCCGTGCGCTATTTCATGATGGCAGTGGATAACAACCTGCATCTGATGCCAAGCTCAACTAAGCTATATTTTCTGAAGGTACAGGAAACTCTGTCCGATGAGATGGACAAATCGCTTGTCTAGCCCTTTGTTATCTCTACAATGTCATTGTTTACGCGAGTTTCCAGCAACTGATCATTTTTTTCTATTACTGACTGGATAAAATCGGCAAAGACATCCGCCTGTCCTGCGTCCTTTAACAGTATGGAATGGGCCGAGTGGTCTTTTAGCGATATTACAAGCTCGTTATCATATGTGTTTAGTATTGAGGTAATGTATGTCTCTTTTCCCTCTTTTATGAAAATCAGGCTTGCAAGCTTTATTGCCTCATGCTTGTCTTGACAGGCAATCTGTACTTTCATTTCTCACTCAGAAGAAATCTCTCTATCTGGTCCTTTGCCTTTTCCCTTTTCTGTTGGTGTTCCTCTAGGAAAGAGTTTACCTTATCAATCAAAATTGCCTTGAGCTCGCCCGTAAGCATCTTGCCTGATTTGTAATCATCGTAGATTGATTTGAGTTTCTTATCATCAGGCTCAAAGAATATCCTCAGATACTGATATGATACATCGATGTCAGGGTTGCCGCCGATTCTCCTGTGCTCTTCCACAGTGGGCTGGCCGCCTGAGAACGCGTATTTGTTTATCTTCTTTTTTACTACCTGCGGTGAATCTGTAGTATAGATGGTGCCACTCTCCTCTGATGCAGACATCTTACCGCCAGGTCCTGTGAGCGATGGTATCATGATGTTGTGAATTAGGGCCGGCTTGGGCCTGCCTATTTTTGGCGCGACATCTCTGGTTATTCTAAAATGGGGATCTTGGTCGACCCCGAGCGGAATGAGGACTTGACGATCCTCAATAAAACACGGAGCGGATTGGAGCGATGTGTAAAATATCATGCCTATGTTTGTCTCGTTCTTAAAGCCGAAGACTGCTTTTGTGTTAGAAAAATTGATCTTTTTTGCAACCTGCGCTGCTATGGGGTAAAGCGTCCTGATGTTATTGGTGTTAATTATTATCTTGGTGTTCTCTGGTTTGAACCCAAGTGCGATAAAGTCCAGGGCGTTCTCATATGCAAATGACTTGGTCTGCTCAAGAGTGAGATTCTCCTTTGCATAAAATTTTTCATCATCAGTAAGCTGAAAATACATGGTGGTCTGGAATTTTTCTTGCAGCCACTTTGCAAAGACCCATGGCACAAGGTGTCCTATGTGTGTGTGCCCTGACGGCCCCCTGCCTGTGTACAGGAAAAACTTTTTCCCGCTTTGGTATTCATCTAATATTTTGCCCAAATCCCTGTGGGAGAAGAAAATGCCCCTCCTTAGCATAAAATGAATCTCGCCTGCAGTCTTTTCGATTTTCTTTAGGATCTCGCCTGTGATCTTTTCAGTTCCGAACTGCTTGATGAGCTTATCGTAATCGATTTCGCCCTCTACATGCCATGGGGTGACAATGAAATCATCAGAAGGCATTCACGGTTGAATTAGGTTAAGGTTTAAAAAGTCTTTTCGGCTCGTTTTTCTGTTGTCTCACGTTCTTCATCCGATAGAAAAGACGATAATCAAACTTTTGAAAACCGTCCCGAGTTTGACGGAACAGGAAATTGCAGAAAAATCATCACTCTCAGCTGATCAGACAAGACGGGGAATAGAATGGCTCAAACTAAAAAATCTGGCAAACGTTGTAGAGTCCGAGGAACTGTTCGTCTCGCTAGGAAAGAACGGTGTTGTGGCAAGACAGGAAGGATTACCTGAAAGAAAACTTGTGAATTTGCTTGTCGCAAAACCTGTCTTGCTCGACGAGCTTAGAAAAAAACTGTTAGATGAGACAAACATTGCAATTGCCAATGCGAAAAGAAACGACTGGATAACAATAACAAAGTCAGATGTCGGCAGCCTAGTCTCGCTCAAGAAGGAACCGGAGCAGACAAACGAAGAGAGGCTCATCTTACAAATAGGGGAGGGCCGGCTTCCTGTGGAAAAAATCTCAGATGCGACCGCACTAGAGTCGCTCAAAAAGAGACCCGATTTTGTAATAATTGAATCAGTAAAGTCAAAAATAATATCACTTACAGAAGGAGCTAAATCCATTGATACTGATGCTGCCGATTCGGGGGCAATAGACGTCGAAGCTGACGTACCAAGGATTTTTGCAGCAAGAACTCATCCGCTAAAAGATACTATAAACGAAATAAGGGAGATATTTGTAAGTCTTGGATTCTCTGAGATAGTTGGCAGCTTTGCACAGCCAAGTTTTTGGAATTTTGATGCCCTTTTCACACCTCAAGATCACCCAGCGCGCGAAATGCAGGACACGTTTTACATAAAGGACAAGCTGGCAGAAAAGTTTGCAACTCCTGCACAAGTAAAGCGTGTATCTGACTCACATAAAAAAGGCTGGAAATATCAGTGGAATATTGATGCTGCAAAAAAGATGGTGCTGCGAACGCATACTACGTGCGTTACGATAAGATATCTGGCTGAAAACAGGCCTGATGAGGCAAGGATCTTCTCGCTTGGACGTGTATTCAGAAATGAAAAGGTCAGCTACAAACACCTAGTTGAGTTCAACCAGGTGGAAGGAATAGTGATAGGAAACAAAGTGTCTTTGCGCGACTTGATGGGAATACAGACAGAGTTTTACAGGAAAATGGGACTGAACAAAATAAAATTCTGGCCTACATTTTTCCCATACACAGAACCATCACTGCAGACTATGGTGTACAATGACAGGCTTGACAAATGGGTTGAGCTGTTTGGCATGGGAATATTCAGACCAGAGGTAACAAGGCCGTTCGGAATTACAAAACCTGTCCTCGCATGGGGAGGGGGGATTGAGAGAATAGCGATGCTAAAATACGGACTGGATGATGTTAGGGAATTTTACAACAACAATCTTAGCTGGCTTAGGAGCGTTCCAAAATGCCAGTAGTGACACTATACCTGCAAAGACTTCAAAATCTCGTGGGGAAAAAGGCGACAGTAGAGAAGATCGTCGAGACCCTACCTTTCCTTGGACTTGACATAGAGGAGCAGACAAGTGATTATGTGAAGGTCGAGTATAGTCCGAACAGGCCAGATTATGCCACGGATGTTGGAATTGCAGCGGGTCTGCAGGGTCTGCTCGGAATAAAGAGAGGACTACAAGCAATAACAGTAAAGAGATCACAAAAATTTTCAGTGAAGATAGATCCATCTGTAAGAAAGATCAGGCCACACATCTCAGCACTGGTAGCAAGGGGAGGCAAGCTCGACGATGAGGCAATACGTCAGATAATTGCGCTGCAAGAGGATCTTCATTTTGGTATAGGCAGACGCAGAAAAAAATCATCAATCGGGATTCACAATCTTGATGTGATCTCATTTCCGCTTCTTTATACTGCAAAGCAAAGAAATCACAAATTCATTCCACTTGATATGTCTGCAGAGATGTCAGCTGAGCAGATTTTAGAGCAGACTGATGTTGGCAGAAATTATGGAATGATAATTGAAGGTTCCAAGGTACCAATGATCCTTGACGCATCGGCAAGCACGATATCTTTTCCACCGATAATTAACTCTGCACTAACTGCAATATCTACGTCTACCACAAACCTACTTGTGGAGGTGACAGGCAACGACAAAAATGCGGTGGATGATTCGCTTGCAGTGATTGCATCTGCGCTCTCAGGGTTTGGATTTGACATCTTTGGCGTCAATGTGGGACAGAAAAACAGCTCCGATATCTTCAAGACAAGAAGTATCGCACTTGATACGTCTTTGGTGAACCAGACACTCGGACTGCATCTTACTGCGCAGCAGATCTGCGCTGCGCTAAAAAAATGCAGATTGGATGCTGTAGCAAGGAAGAAGAAAATAATCTGCACCATTCCAAGGTTCAGATTTGACATTTTTGGTGCAATGGACCTTGTAGAAGAGGTCGCATTAGGATACGGAATACAGAATCTTGGGCCGACATTGCCTGCATCATCGTCAGTAGGACAGAAAAGCCCGATTACAATCCGAACAGACTTGATAGGGCAGATAATGGTGGGGCTGGGATTTACAGAGGCGCTAAATTCGGGGCTTACTAGTAGACAAATTCTTTACGAGCGCACAAAGCGTGACGCCTCAGATATTATTGAGGTGGCCGAATCAAAAAGCCAAGAGCACACAGTTCTGCGCGACATGCTGATTCCTGCATTACTTGATACTCTCTCAAGAAATGTCCACGAACCATATCCTCAAAAACTCTTTGAGATCGGGACGGTGTTCTCAAGCGACACACCGATTAAAGAGTCACTCAACATTGCTTGTCTTAGCGCACACAAAGATTCTGGATTCACAGAGATAAAATCAATTCTTCAGTCTCTTCTCAAAACCGACTCTAACATAGAATGTCAGACTAGGACATCTGAGAGCGCAATGTTTGCAAAGGGTAAAACTGCTGACATTGTAGTTAACGGCAAGAAAATTGGCGTGGTAGGCCAAATCGATCCGCAGGTAGCTGAGAACTTTAGAATACGCGTGCCAGTATCTGGATTCGAGATGACGCTAACAGAATTCATTTTGTAGGTACTGATAATTTATCAGTAACAAAGCTGCGTAACTCCTTAAAAGAAAATAGTGTTACGCACTGCAATGACAAAATCATATGTGAAAAATTTCGGAATGTTGGCATTATTGATGGCAGTCGCAGTTGCGCCTGCTACCATGGCATTTGCACAAAATAATGCGGATGCAGACGATGCAAAAGACAGAAAGGATGCAATAAAGGATCTCAAAGACGAGTTCAAGCAGAAAAAAGAGACTCTCAGGGAAGAATTCAAACAAAGACAGGAGACACTAAAAGAACAGATCAGAGAAGAAATCAAGATGCGCAAAGATCTACTGAGGAATTCTGATAGATCTGCCACACTGCAATTTGACGGAACTACAAGCGGGTGGGCAGTAATAGCAGGTTCTGCGCATCCATCTTCGATAGTACTTTCAGGTGATGCATATCAAATTGGCGGGGCCAATTGGAAGGTAAAATCAAATGGAACGCTTACTGTAGCGGATAGAGCGGTATCATTAGATCTTACAGGTCATGCAAGGAGCAACCTGATAGTACTTCAGGGAACTGGAACATTTGATGGTGAGCCAATAAGGGTTCACTTGAAGGGACACTTTGCTCCTACGGGTGATGAAAATGTGTTTGCGATTGCATTCACAAATGCAAGCGTCCAGTACCTGGAAAGTGGAATACGAGTTCAGCTAATGCAAGTCGGCTCAGCTGTCGTAACTCCAGTCGTTGCGCCAACTCCACCTGCTCAGTAACTGAGCATTTTATTTCCTTTTTTAGGTCTGACTTAATATTTGAGATAATACTATCACTTGTTGCCCTAATAAGACACACAGACGGACTGGAATGACTATGATGCTAAAACATGAATTTCGGTTTCACCCAGGTGTGCGACATGGGGCAAAAATACCCCGGTCACAGAGCATGCTTGAGGAATAGGCTAAAAACCTGTGAGAGTATGTGAGTCAGTGCCGGGGTACAATTTATTACATTTACAAGATCACAGACTGCATGGCAAACTACTGGCTTTGCAAGCAGGAGCCAAGCACGTATAATATAGACAAACTCCAGAAGGAAAAGACCACAACATGGGACGGTGTTCATAACAACCTGGCTTTAAAACACATAAATCAGATGAAAAAAGGCGATCTTGCATTATTTTACCACAGTGGAGATGAAAAGCAGATAGTAGGCATAATGCAGATAATATCTGACGCATATCCAAACCCAAAGGAGAAAAACAAGCGTTACGTTGTAGTTGATGTCAAATACAAAAAAAGACTAAACAGGCCGGTCACACTGGATGAAATTAAGGGCAACAGGATGTTTGCCGACTGGGAACTCGTACGAATCTCGCGCCTTTCTGTAATGCCTGTTTCTTCAAAGATCTGGTCTGAAATAATACGAATTTCTCAAAAATAGAAACTGGGCAATAGGTTTATTGATATAGCCCGACGTGTATACTTTAATCATGGCGACAGCATACGTTTTAATAAATTGCGAACTTGGTTCCGAAGAAGCCATCATCAAGCAACTAAAGTCGCTTGAGGGTGTAAAGGAAGTTCATGGCACATTTGGTGCATACGACATCTTGGCCAAAATCGAATCTCCAACTGTTGAGGCTTTACGTGAGACCATCACTTGGAAGATACGCAAAATCGAGAAAATCCGATCTACTCTGACCCTGATGGGTATTGAGGGTCAATCTTAACTACTTCTTTTTATTGTTATGCTGCTGAATTTTGTATTTGTCATAGATAAGGACGATCTTGGTAAACGCACAAAGGAATTCGAATATGTCAAGTTGATGGCACAATTTTACAAAAAATGGGTGATGGATACATTTTCAAAAGACGTTCAGGTGCAATGCGATGAGATGGTGGCGCACAGGCAGGGATTGCTCTCGCGGCTTGACACATCGGTGCTCTTGGAAGATCACAGGAGTAGGGGTAAGAATACATTTCACTTTTACTTGTGTCACTTCAGACCGTTGTGGACTGACTGCCCGTGTGAGGGATACTATGCGGAAAATTTTGCTATGATTCTCTGGCAGAAACCGAAGGATGAGGATGATGTTTTGTTCTTGGCGCAAAAAAACTGCACTGTGGTCTCGCACGAGCTATCGCACGAGTTTTTACGACAAAATAAAGTAAAAAAACAATCTGATATAGTTCACGATGCTTGGTCAAAGCACGTGTTTGGTGGTTTACCTTTTGAGCAATACGGAAAAAACTTTGAGAAGACGAGCACAAATCCGTATTTTTTGACAATTGACACATCAGGATTTAGGTAATAATAGAATCACCAGTTGTTTTAATTTTCGCACAACAATGCAATTCAATGTTAAAGTGCAAAGGTGCGTGTAAAACAAGATATGCGGAATTTCTGGGCCAGGTATCGCTCAGATATAACGGCCAGAAAAGATGTGGTACATGCGATGTCTACTTGAAATGGGATGATGCAAAATGTCCTTGTTGCAACTCGGTGTTACACAAGAGGCCGCGCCACTCTAGAGCTAAAATAAAATACTATGAAAGTGAGGGAACTCGGTGGATTTAGCTACACTTGGTTACAGAATAGATTCTATTCTCAAAGTTTGCTGTCTTGATTTCCAGTCTATTCTCTGCGTCGGATTTGCGTGATTTGCTTAGTTTCTCAAGCTCTACTAGTGATTCGCCCTTGAATCCGACAGAGGTTCCAAATATTGCATCTGTCAGCATGGTTCCATGGTCGCCTCTTTTCACGTCGTCTACAATTCCGTAAAATTTGATGGCTTCTCTTTTCTGGACAGGGGTTCCAGTTGATTTGTTAAAAGCTACGGCTATGTACATGCCGTTGTTTTTTACCGCTACAGGTACTTTGTGATTTTTTCCTGACGCGCCAGGAATGGTCTCATTAATCAAAATATCGCACTTGTGATACATGCTTGCCACATAGGCATAGAACCTATAGTCTGCAAATTTGCCTGCATCATCACTCTCACAATCTATGAAGATTCGATGCAGCATGGTGAGAGCCTGATCGTTCATACTTTGAAGCCTGTCATCGAGTCGGCCTCTCTCTAAAAGATTTGAATTGCATTCTTTTGCAATTTTTTTCAAAATGAAATCGGGAAGATTGTAGTTTTTCAGGGCAGCAATAAACGCACCTGCTTGTGACATGCCAAAAGTCGGAAATCCTTTATTGACCAAACAGATTTCCACCTCTTACAGACAAAATATACACCATGACCTGCACCTACTAGTATAGACTGTTTTTGGCTTATAACTGTTAGGACAAATCATGATTTTGCATGATGAGGATCCAACTCTGATTTGATTTATAACTAATTAATGGTTAACATAGATGCGATACCCGGAAATGGAAATTCAGACTACATCTGCACTTGTCCTTGATGTTTACAAAAAGCTAGAGCAAAACATTTCAAAATTCAGAAAACTGGTCAACCGACCTCTGACATTGTCAGAAAAAATTCTAATAGGTCATATGTCAGAATATGACCAAAAAGAGCCGGAACGAGGTAAAAGCTACGTCTTCTTAAAGCCTGACAGGGTTGCACTGCAGGATGTAACGGGACAAACTGTAATGCTAGAATTTATGCAGGCAGGCCTAAAACAGGTTGCGCTTCCGACTACGGTTCACTGCGACCATTTAATTCAGGCCAAGGTAGGTGCTGAGGAAGACACCCGGCTTGCCATATATGAAAACAACGAAGTGTACAAGTTTTTAGAATCCGCTGCAAGAAAATACGGTGCGGGATTTTGGAAGCCCGGAGCTGGAATCATTCATCAGGTGGTCCTCGAAAACTATGCGTTTCCTGGCGGCCTTATGATCGGAACTGACTCTCACACACCCAATGCTGGTGGTCTTGGTATGATTGCCGTCGGTGTTGGAGGTATGGATGCTGCAGAAGTGATGGCAGGTATGCCTTGGGAGCTATTGTATCCGAAGAGAATAGGTGTGTATCTTAAAGGACAGATGAATGGGTGGACTGCCCCAAAAGACATCATCTTGTATGTGGCCGGACAGCTTACCGTATCGGGAGGTACCAACGCTGTAATCGAGTACTTTGGCCCAGGCGCAAAGACAATAAGCTGTACAGGAAAAGCCACAATCACAAACATGGGCGCAGAAATAGGCGCTACTTGTTCAATATTTCCATATGATGAAAAAATGGATGTCTACCTTAGGGCTACAGGGAGAGCAGAGATTGCAGATGTTGCAAACAAACACAAAGACTTGCTCACAGAAGATCCGGAAGTGGAACAAAATCCTGAAAAATATTTTGACAAGGTAATAGAGATTGATCTTTCAAAACTTGAGCCGCACATAGTGGGGCCACACACACCTGACTTGGCAAGACCGATATCAAAACTTGCAAAAGATGTAAAAGAGAACAAATACATTGATGAGATCTCGGTCGCGTTGATTGGAAGCTGTACAAACTCATCGTACGAGGACATGTCACGAGCATCCTCTATCGCACAACAGGCGATAAGCAAAGGAGTCAAGGCCAAAGTTCCGTTGCTTGTGACGCCTGGTTCTGAACAGATACGAGCTACAATTGAGCGTGACGGGCAGATGCAAGTACTCAAAGAAATTGGAGCTACAGTACTTGCAAATGCATGTGGACCGTGCATAGGACAGTGGAGCAGACCGGAGCTAAAAAAAGATGAGGCTAACACCATAATCACATCGTTCAATCGAAATTTTCCTGGAAGAAATGACGGGAAGAGAAACACTATGAATTTTATTGGTAGTCCAGAGCTGATAATTGCGTTATCTCTTGGAGGTAAACTATCATTCAATCCAGTATCTGATGAACTGGTTGCCAAAGATGGAACAAAGTTCAAACTGCAACCTCCTGAGGTTGCGCCAGAAGTGCCTTCAAGTGGATTTAAGACCGGTATTGATGTTTATGTCCCGCCTGCACAAGACCCAGATTCTGTGGAAGTCCTAGTTGACAAAAACAGCACCCGTCTTCAACTATTAGAACCGTTTGAAAAGTGGAACGGAAAAGATCTTACTGGGATGCCAGTCATGGTGAAAGCAAAGGGCAAATGCACCACAGATCACATATCGCCTGCAGGGCCGTGGCTAATGTACCGGGGACACCTTGATAAGCTAAGTGATAACCTTTTGCTTGGCGCGGTAAACGCGTTTTCAGGCGAAGTAGGAAAAGGCAAAAACATTCTCACAGGAAATGTAGAATCGCTTCCAAGCATAGCCCGCCAGTACAAATCGCGTGGGCTCAAGTGGGTGATAATAGGAGATAACAACTACGGGGAAGGCAGTAGTAGAGAGCACGCGGCTCTAACGCCAAGATATCTAGGATGCGGCGCAGTGATTGCAAAAAGCTTTGCAAGAATACATGAGACGAATCTGAAAAAACAGGGAATACTTGCGCTTACCTTCTCAAACCCTTCAGACTATGACAAGGTACGTGAGGATGATAGAATCTCACTTGTAAATCTTGACAAGTTGGCACAAGGAAGATCTGTAAAGTGCATACTAGATCACTTGGACGGCAGCAAAGACGAGATTGAACTATTACATTCGTATAACTCTGCACAAATAGAATGGTTCAGACAGGGCTCTGCGCTAAATGTGCTAAGAGAGAAAAATAAGTAACGTGGGGCCGACCGGAGTTGAACCGGCGATCTACAGGTCACTGCAGCTCCAAACTCACATCATCTTGTGAAATCAGTTTGGGTTTTTACTTCTGGAGCCTTTAGCGATGACTTTCATCATAGTCGCCCTACCAGGCTAGGCTACGACCCCACAACTAAGAAAAACTGGGACTTGGATTTATTCTATCTGTTATTGGTTGTCTTGATTTTCTTGAATTAGATTTATTATCGAATTGGAAGGCAATAAGTTGATGGCAAAACCCCTGATACTTATCATATCTTCAATACCGATAATTCTGGCAATCATGATTGCAATTCCGATGATTACCAACCCACAGATTCCGTTCAGTGCTGCAAACGCGGATGATAGAATATCAGTAGAGTTCACAAAACATCATCTAAAAAAGATCTCACTTGGAGTAACGGATAGACTCACACCGCAAAAGACGGAGATTCTTACAATATCAAATGATGGGGTGGCAAGATATTTGCTCACAGAGGCAGGTTCAGCGTTTCCTGAAAAAACATTCGTATTGGAGAAAGCAGAAGTAAAAAAGATCACAGCGCTTGTCAAGGAGACAGGATTTATGCAGATACCAATTGATGTGATTTCAGCTGATGAGGAAAAAACAGAATATGTTAAATTTTCACTCAAAATAATCTTGAATGGGAACACAAAACAAATTCAATGGGTAGAGCAGAACGCCACATCAACTCTGATACCGCCTATCGTGACACAGGTGGGATCAACTCTTGATGCACTGCTCAAGCAAGCCGGCCCATGAGCGGAATAAATTACTCTCCAATAGGGCGCCCGTTTATCATTTCGGCAGTATTGCTTTCGTTTTTTGGCGTGTCAATAGGCTCACTTTGGATGTTCTCGCTTCTTGGGATTAGGATTGCAGAAGTCTCTGATCTATTTCAAATTCACAAGACAGTGCAGACTGAGGGTTTTCTCACATTGATGATAATGGGTGTAAGCTATATGATAATTCCGAGATTTCGTAACGCCGCGCTTCCTTCTAACAATCTTGCTGCACTCTCATTTGTGTTGGTACTTGTCTCGCTGATATTGGAATTAGTGCAAAAAGTGAGCAGATCTGAGAGCCTTGCATATTCGGAGCTTATTCGATTGGGGGGAATAATGATATTTGCATCCATGAGCATTTACACGATAAGAATTGCTCCAAAACTGCTCAGAGAGGCAGACTACTTTTTCATAATGGCGATAATAATGCTATCTCTGATACACATTCTACCGTTAGTAACTGCGGCTGAAATCAACACACTAAATTACATACAGGTGTGGCTGATGTTTCCAACTCTTATGATATTTGGCGTCAAGTACAAAACACTTCCGTCTTTTCTTGGATTCATAAGGCCGAGAAGAAATCTTACTGTGGCTTGTCTTGCAGCGGCGGCGGTGGGTTGCGCACTGGGTATTGCTTCAATGTATTATGGTGATGCTGTAATTCTTATAGCGTTCAATGTAGTGATGATTTTAACTGCGTTGCTTTTTGCCGCATCATCGTACATTTACGGTGGTTTTGATAACAGTGAGATATTGAAGATGATGCCGGGGGAGAAAAAGGCCAGATACGATATGATTCAACGACACACTAGGATTGCGTTTTTGTTTCTGATTGCAGGATTCACAATGGGGATAATGTTCTACCTGTACAATGGTTTCCTATTTTATGATCTTGCAATACATTATACTGCAATAGGGTTTATCGGGATAACAATAATGCTATTCCTGCCGCTTATGCTGCCTCCAATAATAGGCAAATCAATAGAATTTCTAAAGTTCAGCAGAGTGCCTCTACTTTTGATTGTGGCAGCGCTTGGACTTCGCACTGCAGGCAATTATATTATTGAAAAATCTGTCCACAGCGACCTTACTGTTGTTTTTGCTACGTCGGGATTGTTAGTTCTTGCAGGTATGCTCTGGTTTATCGTGATGATTCATAAATCCATGTCAGAAATTCCATCAGTTAATGTGGAATTTAAAAAGAAGTAGCAGCATTATGCGACGACTATTATAAATAATCAATTGGCTGAATCTGGTAATATGATTCCTCTTTCTGGCAATATAGAAGGTGCTAAGGGAAGGATTAGCGAGAAAGTTGGCGAGTTTACGATCTCTAGGGGCACATCGACACTAAAACGTGGATTCGCACACATGCTCAAAAACGGCGTGGTAATGGATGTGACAACCGTAGAGCAAGCACAGATTGCGGAAGAGGCAGGAGCAGTATCGGTCATGGTCCTTGACAAGCTTCCATCTGATGTTAGGAAGGCAGGAGGAGTTGCAAGAACTGCCAGCATACGTGTTATAGAAGAGATAATGGATGCAGTTACTATTCCGGTTATGGCAAAGTGCAGGATAGGGCACGTGTATGAGGCACGGGTGCTGGAAGAGACAAACGTGGACATGATTGACGAATCTGAGGTGCTCACGCCAGCTGATGAAACACATCACATATGGAAGTGGGATTTTACAACGCCATTTGTAAACGGTGCAAGATCGCTTGCGGAGGCTTTGCGAAGAATAGAGGAGGGTGCAGCAATGATAAGAACAAAGGGAGAGCCTGGAACAGGGAACGTGGCTGAGGCAGTAACCCACATAAAAAAAGTAAATGAGGAATTACGATTAATTAAATCAATTTACGACTCTGGGGACAATCAGGATCTGGTGAAGATGGCACGTGAGTTCAAAGTCTCGTACGAGCTGGTAGAACAGACTGCAAAGATTGGGAGGCTGCCTGTTGTAAATTTTGCTGCTGGGGGAATAGCAACGCCAGCTGATGCAGCGTATCTTATGTCGCTTGGATGCGATGGTATTTTTGTTGGCTCTGGAATATTCAAAGCTGACGACGCAAAGGAAAGAGCAAGAGCCATAGTTCTTGCAACCACATTCTGGGAGGATGCAGATAAGGTAAAAGAAGCTCAGAGGATGATTGATGAAAGACAGTCTATGCTCGGGCTTGATGTTAAGAATCTTGAATTGAGAATGCAGGAGCGTGGTTCCGCGGCATGAATATTGGCGTTTTGGGTGTTCAGGGCGATGTAGCAGAGAATGTTTCAGCTACAAAGACTGCGATGGCAAAGCTTGGCATAAAGGGAACGGTCAGGGCAGTAAAGACACCTGAGCAGATCTCCAAGCTTGACGGCCTGATAATTCCTGGCGGTGAGAGCACGATGATCGGGCAGATGTCACTTGTAAGCGGTGCGATAAAGACAATCAAGGAAAAGATCCAATCTGGAATGCCAGTCTTTGGCATCTGTGCAGGTCTGATTCTGCTATCAAAAAATGCAAAGGACAGGGTAGTGGGAAAGACCAACCAGCCACTGCTTGACCTGCTCGATGTCCGCGTGGAACGCAATTCCTTTGGAAGGCAAAAGGATTCGTTTGAGGCCGAGGTTTCGGCGCAGCCGCTTGGAATTGCAAAGACAAAGGGAGTCTTTATCAGGGCGCCTTCAATCGAGGATATTGGCAAGGGCGTGGAAATAATATCAAAATTCAACGAGAAAATAGTCGCAGTAAAGCAGGCAAATATTCTTGCAACGTCATTTCATCCGGAACTGACTCACGATGTGTCCCTGCACCAGTATTTCGTAAGCATGGTTGCAAAGAAAAAATAAGATAGGTGTCTTGTCAAAATCTTAGGGGAAGCGGAAACCTCCAAGTTTCCATTTCTGCGTTGTAAGAAGCGAGTTGTTATTGAGTATGTTGGAAAATGACTTTTCATTTGATATATTCTCAGATTCTGTTTTGGTGGGTTTTTTATTCTGTTTTTCCATGTATTTTATTGGCGTTCTTGTATTTTAAATTGGATCAAAGTGGCAATTATTGCCTATTTTCGCATTTTCTAGCGCACTTCGGCGTATTTTTATTCGACGACTAACGCGGATAATAAAACATAATAGCGACCCCTATTAGTACCACAATTGAGCCTGCAATCTCATATCTGTCTGGCTTTTTCTTGTCTACCCAGTACCCCCAAATCACCGACATGATGACAAATATTCCTCCATAAGTTGCATACACCCGACCGAATTCTGCGGGTTGAAGTGTGGGTACTATGCCATATGCAAATAGAATTGCTCCGCCAACAAACCCAAATATTTTGCCTTTGTGTTCACGCAACCACTTCCACACAAGGTAACCTCCGCCAATCTCTAACAAAGCTGCAAAAAAGAACACCGCCAGTGTAGTTATCACTTCGACCAAATTTTCTCACCCTTCCTTGGATAATAGTATATGATCAGAACTCCGACCGCTACTATAGTTGCACCAATTATATCATAACTGTCTGGGTTTATACCGTCGATGAGCCATCCCCACAAAACTGACATTACTACAAAGATACCGCCGTATGCAGCATAGATTCTATGAAAATGTGATTTTTGCAATGTTGGAACCACGCCGTATAAAAAAAGAATGAATCCGCCAATTGCACCGACCCACCACGAAAAGTCATCTCTTAGCCACAACCACACAAGGTAACCTCCGCCTATCTCACACAACCCTGCAAGAAAAAATAATAACAGCGACGTAGCTGCTCGTCTTGCTACAACATTCATAAAAAACAATGGCAGTGGTGTGTTATCTATCTTTAATGATGTTATGTGCTTATTCTATGCATCGATATGAGGTCTTTTGCAAATGGTTTTAGATATTCAGGAATCTCAATTGATATGGCATCCTTTAGGGAAAGGCCCTTTGATTTTTTCTCATTCCACACTCTAGAGTTGAATTCTTCTATCTCCTTTGTGAATCTACTCATGTCCTCAGCTCCCTGTGGCTCTGGATGTCTTTGTTTGTGGATCGTCTCTTTGGAGTAAAGTGTCTGCCACATAAAGTCGGTGATGAACGGGGTAATGGGGGCAAGCAAAAGTAAGATAGTTGATAATACTTTGTGCAGAGTGTAGATCGCGGCATTTTTTTCACTTTCAGTAAAACCGTCACCATAGGCTCGCGCCTTTACCATTTCGATATAGTGCGCAGCAAACACGTTCCATGTAAACTCGCGTACCGCGATTGCGGGTACAAAAAAATTATAGTCCGAATAACCATTCCTGCATTCCTTTATGAGGTTATCAAGCTCAGATAAAATCCACCTATCAGTTTCTGTTGGGTTGGCGTCCTTGATAACAGGATAGCTAGAGATGAATCTTGAGACATTCCATAATTTGGAGAGGAATTTTTTTGTAGTTTCTATTTTTTGCTCGCTGCATCTAAAGTCGTATCCGTGATTGATTTCACTTGCACTCCAGAATCTAAAAGTATCAGCCCCAAATTTTTGTATGACGGGAAGCGGATCGACTACATTTCCTTTGCTTTTACTCATCTTCATACCCTTTTCATCAAGGCCGTATCCCATTATCCATGCCTCTGACCATGGAACCCTACCAGTAAGCTGCTCACATCTTAGGATGGTGTAATAAAGCCATGTCCTGACTATGTCCTTTGCTTGAGGCCTTAGTGTTGCAGGGTAGGTTTTTCTGAAGAATTCAGGATCACTTTGGAACTTTGAAATAAACAAAGGTGACACGGAAGAGTCCATCCAAGTATCAAATGTCCTTGTCTCTCCTACAAAGTCTTTGGAGCTGCACTTTGTACACTTTGCAAACGGAGCTGAATCTTTCCACGGCTTGTAGTATCTTCCAGGCTCTGGAACGTGCGGCTCTGAGCAGTTCTTACAGTACCAGATGGGAATCTCAGTACCATAGAATCTCCTTCGTGATATGGGCCAGTCAATTGTGATCGAATCAAGCCAGTTCATCAGAATCTGCCTGTGCATTTCTGGATGGAATGTTATCTTCTGGGCTAGATTCCGAATCTTTTCTACAGATTCAATCTGTCTTACATAATACTCTTCCATCGGGATTATCTCAATTGGAATCTTGCTTCTCTCAGAGATGGGAGTTCTGTGTGTGATGTCTTCTATCTTTTCTATTAGGTCTGCGGTCTTTAGATCCTCGATGATCTGGGTGCGCGCAGCCTTTACCTTCATTCCGGCATACTTGCCTGCAGCTTCAGTCATGAGGCCATTCGTTCCTATTGCCACTATTTCTTCAAGCTTCATCTCGCGGAATAATGCAACATCGTTCTGATCACCGTAACTGCACACCATGACGGCGCCTGAACCAAATTCCATTTGAGCTGAGTGGTGTTCTCTGATCGTGACTTCGCGGTTTACTACTGGAACTATTATCTTTTTTCCAATCACGTCCTTGTATCTCTGATCCTCAGGATTGACTATTACTGTCTGGCAAGCACAAAGCAGCTCTGGTCTTGTACTTGCAATTATGATCGTCTTACCAGTGTCCTTTACTTTGAATTTCATATAGACCAGTTTTGTAGGTATGTCTTGGTACTGAATTTCGGCATCAGCTATGGTGGTGCCTGACACCCAATCATAGTTATTCGGTCTTGTTGCTTTGTAGATGATTCCCTTCTTCCAAAGCTCTATGAACGTTGCCTGCGTTAGGATGCGGTATTCCTCAGAATCTGTTCTGTAATACTGCGCAAAGTTTGCGGACAGCCCAAGGCTTTTCATTATTTGTATCATTTCTGCCTCAAGGTCATCAAGTGAACTCTTACAAAGCTCAAGGAATTTACTGCGTTCCGTTTCCTGCATGCGTATGTTGTGCTTTTTTTCAGTATAGATCTCGACTGGAAGGCCGTTTCTGTCTATACCTACTGGAAAATAGACGTTATTTCCTGCCATTCGTGCGGTTCTTGCAATCATATCTATCTGAGAATAGTGGGCTGCAGCCCCTATGTGCCATGGCCTTCCTGAAGGATATGGAGGAGGTGTATCAATAACAAAGTTCTTTTCCTCCGGTACAAAATCGTGCAGATGTAATCGTTCCCATTGTTCTAGCATTTGGCTTTCAAGCTCTGGGTTCCATGCTGTCTCTTTGATCTTTGGCTCCATGGTGCTTATGCCTTTGAAATTTTTGAAATTAGGTGAGCTCCTTTGTTATAGCCCTCATAAATGTAAACGCCAACAGCTTCTATGTTCTTTGGCAGCATGGGGACTAGAATTTTTATTATTTCAGTAGAAAGGTTTTCCACCGTTGCTTCTCCCTCAAGAAGATACGTTGTATGTTTTGGTACCTGCATGTCAAACATTCCTTTTGGTCCCTCAAATGCAATCCTAAAATGAGAAGCGTCCTCTGCCTTTAGGTATTTTCTATTTATGAAAAATTTGTGATCAAGAACACCAATAGTTTCCTTGATTATCTTTTTTGCTTCACCAAAGTCTATTAGCAGGTTGTTTTTCATGTCTCCTACAAGCTCAACTAGTACAGTTGAAGTATGTCCGTGTAGTATTGAGCATTTCTCCACTAGCGGCAGTATGTGGGCGTAATCGAATGCAAATGATGGATCTTCGATGAAAATTGATCCTGATTGTGCATCACGCGTATCGTAGAAGAACACTTCATCAAGCTCCTTTAGCTTTGCTGCAAATTTTGTACTACCTACAGCAGCTATCTTCGTTTCAGGGCTTTCCTGCTTTATTGCCTTGTATTTTTCAATCTCTTGCTCTGAGTCGATTACCTCGATAAGCTTGCCGTCGCTTGTCATAAAATCTATGAGTACTGACTTGCCGCTTGGAAAAGTTACTTTGTGCTGGTACGTGTAATCCAGTCCAAGAAATGAGAGCATCTGGGCAACTGAGAGTTCCGTGCGTGACTTTAAGAGCGTGCCCTTCTTGTCTATGTATCTAAAATCGGAATCAAGTATAGTCGGTGTTGTGCTCATTTGGTGAATTTGGTCTCTTATCTTTATATAAACTGATTATGATTTTTTTCAAATCATTGAAGCGAGTTTAGAATCTTTGCCAAGGCAATATCGTTTTGAGTGATTCCGCCTGCGTCATGAGTTGTCAAATCTACGCTTAACTTGTTGTATACGTTAAACCATTCTGGGTGGTGGTTAATCCTCTCTATGTGTAGAGAAGCCCTTGACATAAAGCCAAATGCTTCCACAAAGTCGTCAAATACAAAATCCTTGTGCAGTTTACCATCCTTGATGGTCCAACCGTCAAGGCCGGTAAGCTCAGTTCTTATTTTCTCGTCTGAAAGCTTTTCCAGTCTCACAATATCGTTACGTCTGCTACAGATTAATAATTTTCTTGTTTAGACAAGTTCTATATTTGCATGATATTTGAGAAAGTCCATGAAGGCACTAGTATACGAACGGTATGCCCCGGATGATGATTATGCCAAGATTCTACAAATAAAAGAGGTACCTGACCCAGTACCGAAAGCAAACGAGGTTGTATTTAGGGTAAAGGTTGCAGGACTAAATCACGATGATATCTGGGGGATGCGCGGAAAGCCACTTCAGATTCCCCTGCCGCATATATCTGGTTCAGATGCAGCAGGAGAGGTTACGGCAGTTGGTGATGACGTTACTGGCATAAAGGTAGGAGACAGAGTTGTTTCACACGGCAACCTCTCGTGCAGAGTATGTATGTCATGCACTAGTGGAAGGGAGTTTGACTGCAAAAATAGAAAAGTATGGGGATTTCAGACCGGACCCCTGTGGGGCGGATACTGCCAGTATACACACCTGCCTGAGGTAAACGTGGCAAAAATTCCTGATAATGTAAGCTACGAGGAGGCCGCTGCAGCTTCGATGACTATGATGACTGCCTGGCACATGTTAGTGGGGCGTGCAAAAATAAGACCTGGCCAGACGGTTCTTGTGATGGGTGGAGGTTCTGGCATGGGAATCTTTGGAATTCAGATTGCCAAGCTTTATGGCTGTGATGTGATAGCCACGGCAAGTGCCAACAAGCTTGAGGAATGCAGAAAGATTGGGGCTGACTTTGCAGTTGATCACAGGAAAGAGGACTGGCATAAAGAAGTATTTGCAATATCAAAGGAAATTGCAAAAGACAAAAGTACGGCACCTGGAATAGACGTAATATTTGAGCACATAGGCGGGTCTCACTGGAATAAGGAGCTAACCCTGCTAAAATATGGCGCCACATTGGTAACTACTGGAGCAACTACCGGCTATGAGGCAAACACTGATCTGAGGCACATTTTCTTTAAGGGAACAAATGTTTTGGGCTCTACACTTGGCACAAAATACGAACTTGAGGATGGACTATATTGGATGTCCAAAGGAAAAATAAAATCTATCATAGACTCGATATATCCGCTTGAAGAAGCAGTACAGGCACACACAAAGATGCTAAAAGGAAACCTGTTTGGTAAGATATTGATGAGGCCGGATTAAAAATATTGCAAGACTGTTTTCAGGTCGGCTGCCTCCACCACCTTCATCCCGTACTTTTCTTCCATTATGGGTGATAGCGGTCTTGCCTCGGATTTGCAACTGCGGTACAAGAATGGACCTTCCTTTGATTCCTGACATTCTTGCACATATGTTATGGCAAGTCCCTTTGGAACAATGAATGTCTTTGCACCAAACTTTGCTGCCGCCTCGGCCTTCTCAAATATACCGCCAACTGGTCCCATTGAACCGTCTTCCCTGATGGTGCCTGTGAGCAAAACTTGTTCTGAGACATCCTTATTCTGAATTTCCATTATGAGCAGGACAGTCATTGCCATGCCTGCACTTGGGCCGTCTACTGCCTGCAACTCCTCATCGTTTTTTGCTGAGATTGAAAATATGATGTCGTTATTTGACAGGTCGACATTTGTATATTCCTGTGCCACCTTTACCGCTGTCTTGGCCGATGTCTGAAAGTCGACACCTGTTGGAATTGCCGTGTTTACAAGAACAAGACCTGTGCCCTCGCGTATGTCTACCCTGATGTTCATGGCAGTGCCCTCGTATCTTACGTCCTGGAAAAACCCCTCACTTATCAAGACAGGTCTTACTGCCACTGCTGTGATTGTCTTGGCACCTGTTTCTGCTTGGAATATCTTTTTTGGCGCCTCTTCTACAACTTTTTCTTTCATACTGACCTGTTGTTGCAGCTTAACTGTCTGCGCTTGCAGTGCGTCAAGCTGACCTGTAATCGTTGATATCCTTTCAGTTAATTTTGCATTGCTATCAAGTAGTGTATAGTTGTAGAAAATAGATATTGCCAAAACTATCATAAGAACAATGGTGATTTTTCCGGTCATCTTTATCGCCATGGATTATCTGATGACAATTTTATTATCTTTTGTCTTACAAACATTCTGCGCCATGCAAACTGATAGAAGACAAATCGGTACATCCACGTGGACGTATATGTATTACCGAATAAAATGTTGCTTAACAAATATCCGTAATCTTAATCTAGACTTTTTTCATCGCAACTTCTTTGTAGTGGTGTAATGCCAGAAATTCATGCAAGACCAGTTATTGGAAAAAATCAAAAATGCAATCTTGAATATGGTGAAGGAAAAGAAAATAGGCATTGCGTTTTCTGGCGGCGTTGACAGTACGCTTGTTGCAAAAGTATGCCACGATACAGGCTATGATATAACTTTGCTTACGGTGGGCTTTGCTGGCTCGCACGACATAGTGTTCTCAAAAAAAATTAACAAGTTTTTACAATTCAAGCATCGTGTCCTTGAGATAAATCCTAGAGAATTTACCAGAATATCAAAGCAAATACGTGCCAGAATAAAGACTGAAAACCTCTCATGGAACGAAAATTGCATAGCGTTCTATTATGTGGCCAAACTTGCCAGAAATCTTGGGATAGACACGGTAGTGACAGCGAACGGGATTGATGAGCTGTTCTGCGGATACAACGGCTACAGGCAGGCAATAAAGGAAGGGCCTCAAAAGATAATGGATCTTATGGCATCAAAGCTGGAAAATGAGATTGCGATGATGAAGGCAGTTAATGATGTGAGTGGAGAGTTTGGAGTCATAATAGTTCAGCCCCTGCTCTCAGACGAATTTATCAAATATGCAAAATCAATACCTCTATCCTATAAAATAACAGATGAAAACGATCTTTTAAGAAAACATATAGTTAGAAAAGCGGCAATATTGGCAGGCGTACCAGAATCGTCTGCAAACGCAAGAAAAAAAGCACTACAATACGGCTCACTAATTCACAAAACTCTGATTCGCTCTAGATGAATTTCTTGCAGACCTTCCTTACCATGGTGTTTACGTTTAATATTATCTGAGGAGATGCGCCAAGGTGGGATTGCGGCAAAAATATTCTTTCTATCTCACTTTCTGTCAGCTTTGATGAGATCGAAGGGTCTGCTTTCACTGCATCGATATAATCAATTCCGTTATCATGAGCTTCAAAGGCTACTCTCTGGACGTCACGGTATGCTTCAAAACGCGGTACTCCTTTTCTGATCAGGGCCTCTAGAACAAACTCTGCAAATATCTGACCTCTTGTCACATAGAGATTACTTTGTATTTTCTCTGTGTTTACCTTGAGCTTTTCAATTATTCTTATCATCGTTTGCAGCATCTCATCTAACAGTATTGAACACATTGGTATTGTGAATCGCTCGTTTGCAGAGTTTGACAGGTCGCGTTCGTGCCACAATGGTATATTCTCGAATGCAGTGCTCATCTGGCTGCGCAGCATCTTTGAGAGCGAGGAGATGCGCTCACTTTTTATCGGATTTCTCTTTACTGGAACAGCACTGCTTCCCATCTGGCCTTCCTTAAAGTGCTCTGACACCTCTCCGATTTCCGTTCTCTGCAGGTTTCTTATCTCTATTGAGATTTTCTCAAGCGTGCTACCTGTCAAGGCAAGCTGAAAAATATATTCTGCATAACGCTCTCTCGGTATCACCTGGGTTGTCACTTCCGCCGGGTATAGGCCAAGTCTCCTTGCAACTCTTCTTTGAACCTCCACTGCCCTTGCGCCCATAAGGGAGCCGGTTCCAACTACGCCGAGGGTCTTGCAGATAAGAACGCGCTTTTTCATTTCCTCTATTCTTTCGATGTGTTTTGCCATCTCTGCGGCCCAATTTGCAAACTTTAATCCGAACGCAATTATGCTTGCATGCTGACCATGTGTCCTTCCAACTGCAGGAATATCCTTGTATTCCATTGCTTTTTGTGCAAGAATGACGGCAAGTTTGGCAATCTTTGGCTGTATTATGGAAAGCGTGTCTTTGATCTGCATTGAAGTGCTAGTGTCGACCAGATCGTTGCTGGTGAGCCCATAATGTACCCACGGACGGGCTGGCGCGGAACATTTCTCACTTAATGCCTCAACCAAAGCTGCGGTATCGTGGTCTGATTTTGCCTCCAGCCGCTTTACTCTTTTTGCTGTTATCTTGCCTGATCTTGACACTGAAAAGATGTTCTGTCCTGCAGATTTTGGTATCATTCCAATCTCGCTCTGAGATATGGCAACAGCTCCTTCAATCATTAATTGGTAATCAATTTTTTTCTGATCATCAAATATTGTTAGCATCTCTTTTGTGCCATATCTGCCTCCGTCTATTGGTAAAATTGCCACATTCTTTCCAATGGTGCATCAAAAATAAATCTACTTGTGACTTAACGCACCTGTCGACATAACAATACCTTAAATTATCTTTAACAAGGCTTAACCGATAATGTCATCGCTTACGCCAAAGAAAATCCGGGATATGGAATACCGAATAGAAGCTGATCCTAGTAAAGGCATGAAGGTGCCTGTGACGATATATGCAGACCAAAATCTTCTTGCGAAAATGCTTACTGACAGGACAATTATGCAGGCAGTCAATGTATCTACCCTGCCTGGAATACAAAGCCATGCAGTGGTCTTGCCTGACGGGCACGAAGGATATGGATTTCCAGTTGGTGGAGTGGCTGCAATGGATGCTGAAGAGGGAATGATATCGCCAGGAGGAGTTGGATATGATATTAACTGCGGTGTGCGGCTACTGAGACTGAATCTTACAGAAAAAGAAGTGAGGCCGAAGCTGAAGGAGATTGTAACTGACCTTTTTAACTCAATACCGTCAGGAGTCGGCTCAGAGGGCGCAATAAAACTAAACTATTCCCAACTAGATGAAGTTCTGGTAAGGGGGGTAAATTGGGCAATTGATCATGGCTATGGAACTAAAGATGATGCAGATGTTTGCGAAGAAAACGGACAAATCAAAAACGCAGATCCAAACAAGGTCTCAAACACTGCAAGAAAGCGAGGAGCACCACAACTGGGAAGTCTTGGATCTGGTAACCATTTTCTTGAAGTCCAGAAAATTGATAAAGTCTATGACGAGGAAGCGGCAAAGCGAATGGGAATACAAGAAGGAAATGTTACAGTATTGATTCATTGCGGTTCTAGAGGATTTGGACACCAGATCTGCTCTGATTATCTACGTATATCGGAGCAAGCGCTACGAAAATACAACATTGATCTGCCAGACAGAGAGCTTGCGTGCGTACCGAACACATCAGAAGAAGGCGAATCGTATAGAAAGGCAATGTTTGCAGCATTAAATTTTGCATGGAGCAACAGGCAAATGATAACACACTGGACCCGCAAATCATTTGAGCGAGTCTTCAAAAGCACAGAGGCAGATTTGGACATGAAACTAGTTTATGATGTTGCACACAACATTGCCAAAGTTGAAAAGCACAAAATCGACGGCAAAGAAAAATCAGTAGTCGTTCACAGAAAGGGTGCAACGCGAGCATTTCCTGCAAATAGGGAAGAGATTCCCTCCAAGTACAGAGATCTTGGGCAGCCGGTATTGATTCCAGGTTCTATGGGTACTGGCAGTTGGATATTGCTTGGAAAGCCAAATTCAATGAACCTTAGCTTTGGCTCAACTGCACACGGTGCAGGCAGAATGATGTCTCGCTCAAAGGCAAGACGTGATTATACTGAGGAACAAGTCAAAAAATCACTAAGTGATAAAGGAATTTTCATAAAATCGCTAACAAGGGACGGCGTAGTGGAAGAAACGCCGGAGGCCTACAAGGACGTGGATGCGGTAGTTAATGTCTCACATGAGCTTGGCATTGCTACCAAAGTGGCAAAACTCGTACCGATAGGTGTGATAAAAGGTTGAGCGATGAGGACAAGGAACTTGAAGCCCTGAAGGCGCGACGTCTGGCAGAAATGAAAAAAAACGTCTTCTCACAACTACAAAAAGAACAGACGACTCAGAAGAAACAGGAAAGGCCGCCGTATAGAGATATAGTAATATCAAAGTTGGGCTACCGTGGAATGGAAGTATTGCAAAATGCCGAGTCACAATATCCGAATGAAACCAAGATGATAATTGAGAAGCTAGGCGAGCTTATCTATACTGGAGAAATAAACGAAGAAATCGACGGTGGAAAACTTTTGGCATTATTCAGATCAGTGGGAATACACGTGCGTATGGAAACTAAAATCAACATAGAGCAGGACGGCAAATTTGTCTCCCTCTCAGATAAATTGAGTAGTAAAGAGAAAGAAGATGATTCAAGCAATATTTGAAATAAGTACGACAAATTATCTTGAGGACAAACGTCTGATAAACAATGCACTATCTGGAATTGCGGGCAAGTGTGGACTGCAAAATGAATTCGAGTTTAGCGAGCCGACATCAAAGTTTGGATGGACATTCTTCAAACTCTGGATAAAGCCTAATCTGCACCAACAGATTGAACAGAGACTTGCTGATATGATAAAGAAATCAAAAGGAAGCAAGGCAGATGAAAAGTTTACGAACTTTCTATCTGATCTGTTTCAAGCTAGCGGATGCAGTAAAATCAAAGTTAAGCTTATCGAGGTTTAGACTCTTCGTCCTCTTTTTCCGCCCTTCTTTCTGGTGGTATCGTGCGGAATCGGGGTTACATCATCGATTCTTCCTATTCTGAAACCGCCTCTTGCAAGAGCTCTTATTGCGGCCTGCGCCCCAGGTCCTGGAACTCGTGAGCCGACTCCACCTACTGCTCTGACGCGTATGTGGAATCCGGTGAACCCTTTTGCTTTTGCTGCCTCTACAACTGCGTTTGAGGACTTCATTGCAGCAAATGGTGATGATTCGTATCTGTCTGCAGTAACATGTACTCCTCCTGAGCTGATTGCTACTGTCTCTGCACCTGTCAGGTCCGTCATGTGCACTATGGTGTTATTGTAGCTGCTGTAGATGTGCGCAATGCCCCATTTTTCAACAGTCTCTTCTGACATTGGATACTGAAACCTTGGAGGGTTTAAAAAACATTAGGACACGCCAAACCCAGAGTCGGCGTGATTTTCCTGTTTGGTGCAGGATCTGGAATTTGTCATCAATTGGAAAAATGCCTCCATCCAAGATCTCTTATTGGAGCTTTATGCCCTTGAAGGAAGACTCCAGAACCATTCTGTACGTGGCCAATTTCGGTTAGAGGGACACCATTTTTTTTGGCAATCTGTTTTATTCGGATAACGTCTTTTTGCCTTGCAGTTATAACAATCTCATATTCTTCTCCTCCATTGAAAATGAGCGACAATGGATTCATGTTATTCATTCTTGCAAATTTATCAAGTGCCGCATCTGCAGGTAGTTTTACAATGAGGAATTTTTTCTTGCTCTGAGCTGACATCTCAACTAGCGTGGTTGACAAACCATCGCTAGAATCCATTGCAGATGTCATGTATTTTGCAGCATCGATACCAAATTCGAGCCTTGGTACTGCATGATACACTGATCTTTTTGCAAGGCTGGCAAATTTTTTATCTGATTTTCTTTTACCGAGTATTATTTCTAGCCCTGCTGACGTCCTACCGAATCTCCCAGTGACTAATATGGAATCGCTTGCCTTTGCACCACTCCTCCGAACTATCTTGTCCGCAACGCCAAACATTGTAACGGAAATAACGAGCTCCTTTGCCTCATTGGTGTCGCCTCCGAGGATCCTTACGCCAAATTCCTTTGATGCTGCCCTGAAGCCTCTTGCAAGCCGCAGTATATGAGATCTTGAAAATGATCTTGGGATGGAAATTGACACTAGACAGTAAAGCGGCCTTACTCCTTTTGCAGCAAAATCAGATACGCAGGCAACAACGCTTTTTCGTGCAACATCCTCAAGTTTCATACCTGGCGGAACGTCAGTACTGAAAACCAACGTATCGGTTTTGAGTACACCAAACTTCCTTCCAATTCTAAATGTCTCCACATCTTCATGAGTATGTTTTCTGTTACTGACAATACGTTGAAACAAAGATATGATCTGTTTCTCATCTAATCTGGTCATAGCTTTGCTTTACCAGAGAGGTTATCTCTTTTTGAATTTGTTTTGCTTTCTGTATGTTATTTGATTCGACCGAAATCCTGATTATGTCTTCAGTATTTGACTTTCTGACAAGCGACCACGTATTCTCATCGACTATTATCTTTACCCCATCAATTGTAATGATCTCACTGAATTTACTTCTGACGTTTTTCTCGAATTTTTCTAACACTTTATCATGTAGATGCGATTGCGCATCAATCTTGGTTCTTAATTGAGTATAATTTGATACAAAAGAGATTATCTCATCAACTATCTTCTTTCCGGTCATGGCTGCTATCAGGCCTGAAGTTAGTATCCCATCGCGACACATGTTGAACTCTGGCAAAATGAATCCACCACTGCTTCCCTCTCCGCCGGCCTTACAGTTTTTCTTTAACATTGTATCTATGACGTTTGCCTCGCCCACTTTTGAGCGCACTACTGTGCCTCCATTATTTTGTATGTATTTCTCGACTGCAATACTAGTGTCTATGCTAAGGCAAAATTTTTTGTATCCCAACTCCAACGCTTTAGGAATTCCAAGCGCCAGTGTGGTGTCTGGAGATTGTTTTTTTCCGTCTTTTACTACAACAAGTCTGTCTCCGTCAAGGTCGAATGCAAATCCGATATCGGAGCGTTTGCTTGCCGCTACCAATTGCGATAGCTTATCGGATGTGGGATCGGCTCCACGCATAGACTTGTTTTGGTTTATAATATGTACGTGACATCCTATCTTTTCTAAAACGGCTGGGGCCACGACGGCAGCGGCGCCTCCGCCTATATCTATTGCAATTTTTGGCCGGTGACTTACTTTGCCGATAATACTTGCTGCATCTGCTGCATAATTGGATGTAGCACTAAATTCCTTACCTATTTTTGTCTTGGATGGTTTTTTCTCCTTTAAGATTTGAGCGAACTCTTTCTCATTTGGACCCCTTCCATTTATGATAAATTTGAGACCGTTCCACTTGAGCGGATTGTGTGAAGATGTTATTATTAGACCTGCGCCGTACTTGCGGGCCTCCCTGAAGACCACTGGAGTTGGGGCCATACCCAAATTGTATACGTCAATTCCTCCTGCCAGCAACGAAGCTATTGCCGTCTCCCTGAGAACATCGCTTGACGGTCGTGTGTCGTTAGCGACAACGCATTTCCCGGATTTGATCATGGGAGCAAAGTTCGAACAAAATCTGAGGATGTCGATTAATGTCAAATCCTCCCCAAAAATCCCTCGTATTCCGGAAATGGATTTTTTCAATGGTACCAAGTCCTGAATGCTTTTTATAAACTCTGATAACAAGTGCGTTCATGCCTCGATAGCTCAGCCTGGTGGAGCGAACGCCTCGTAAGCGTTAGGTCCCGGGTCCAAATCCCGGTCGAGGCTCTACTAATTATTTTTAAAATGCTGAAAAACTACTCATCTAGGGTTTCAATATCAACTTCTAATTCTTTTGCAAGGCCTTGCCACCACTTGCTTATTTGTTCTGTCATTCTCCCCAAAAATACCATAAAATGCTCCTTTATAGATCTGTCGGTTTCAAGATTTGTTAGCTACTGCTTGAGGATCAGCTGACAAGATCATTTTTGCGTCTTTTGGATCTCCTGTACAGAATTATCGCAAGAGCACCACCTGCACATCCCCAAAATATCGGCCATCTAAGTGGGTTGTCTGCCATGCCAATCCAAGAATAAATTGTGCCTCCAATCAATGCGAATCCGATGATCTCGAGGATCTTACTCATGGTATGTCTTTCCCTCTAAAAGATATATTATTTGGTGTGTGCATTCTAGCGTGGGCAAATATCTATTGGTAATTCTCATTGTTATGGTGATGGGAATGATATTTTCGATAATGACAAATCCGCCCAATTTGGTAATGTTTTACGGACATTTAGCCGGGGCTCTGGTAGTGGTGGCATATTATACCTATAGTGGCAGAAAGAAAAGACAAAATGAGAAGAAAAGAAAGTAATCTACATCTCAAGACCGAATGATTCGGCCAAATCGTGGAATCTCTTGTATGATTCAAGGTATTGCTTTCCTTTTGGTGTTATGACAAAGGTGTTCTTGCCATCAAACTCTATTTTGTTGATAAGGCCTGCGCCTGTCAGGTTTTCAATGAATTTGGCAAGTCTTGAATGGGAAAGATTAGCCCTTGTAAGCAGGGTTGTTACCTTGATGCCTTCTTGTCCACACTGGTCAGTTGCTACAAGTAGATCTGCTACAATCTGCATGCTAGTTCTGTATGTGGTCATGGTAGTTGATCCGCTTACTAGCATATAAGGCTATTAACGTTTCTCATGATCATCGCACGCATGATGCGTCACATGTGTACGATATGCGATCCATTATCCCGATCATATTAATACTCTGGTCTGCATTTTTTCTCATTGTCCAGCCCTATTTCCTGGTTCGATGATTTTCTTGGGGTGGCGTATAGGTATTTTGATCTTAGGATGAACGTCATACCGTTATTCTCCGACAGAAAGAAGGCATCTGATCTGTGGCATGAGAACGTGCATTGGTGGCCCGATCCTGATATAAAAATCCGATTCGTAGAATCTGGCGATAGGTACTGGTTTATACTGGCTTCAGAATCTGTAAGGCCTGATCACAACACGTCTTTTTTCAAACTCCTGCCTATGTCTGAGAACTATCTGAGGTTCAAAAAAGGCCACCTAGGTGAGGCGTATCTGCGGTTTGCGTCATATTCTGAAAAGGAGGAAAAAGACGTCAAGGATGGAGCTGTCTGCAACTGTGGGCATACAAAGAAAGATCACAACGGTAGTTGCACCATAGACGGCTGCACATGTACCAAGTTTACTACTTTTGAGTTAAAGATGCTAAAAAAGAAAAAGACCGTAACTAACATCAAGTTTTTAGAGGAAAAAGACGTCAAGGACGACTCGATATCGTGGAACTGCCTCTATGTTAACAAATACAAAAATTCTCAATGACCGTCTTGATTGACGCGTTCATGTTTTCCTGGATAATGCTCAAAGATTTTCTTTGAGTAACACTTGCCGCACAAAAAACCCTTGACATTCCATTCCTTCATTGGGTTGTATTTGTGCTCCATCGGGCCATTACACAAAACACATTTTTCATCTATCAAGTGATCTCGCAATTTTAAAATCTATATAAAAACCATCGTTGCCTTTCGACATTCTTGAAATTTGTTAAATAATGGTGTGTTCAAGAAAAAAGCGCGATAGAGTGTCTGGCCAATGTAAACCTCCTGCAATTTTTACTTTGGTTGGACTTCTATCGCAATATTGTCTGCAGGTTATAGAATGTTGTTTACTAGTTTTCTTATTGATTCTATATCTTCCTCTTCTTGGCGAATTTTTTTATCCACTACACGAAGCATAGCCTCATTCCATACGTGGTGCGAGAAGAAATTATGTTTTGTATTTGCAATTTCCATCTCGTCATCTACTGCAGTATCTTCAAGGAATTTGGTTACTATCACGTCTACCAACCTTAGGATTCTTTCGTTAAGCTTGTAGCTCTTAAAGATGGGTTCTAGCTTTGCGACATCTTCTTTAAAATCGCCTTTTGTAAGTAGGATTTTTTTATGAACTACCCTAAAGTATACTGCAACGAAGAAAAGCGTGGCATATCGCTTTGTCTTATGTCCTCCACGTTTTCCATATCCGATTGATTTCTTGGCAAATTCTTTTACCAGATAAGGATAAAGCAAAAGCCTGTAGTCATCCCTTAGATTTTCGTTGAACACATCATCATATTTGCTTCCGCGAGGTAGAAATTGCGCAGGAGAGCTGTATGCTTCTGTAGGCCGCTGTTCTATTCCTGCTACAAGTGATTGGATTGCATCCTTTGCAACTATTACTTTTTTGTGGTTGTCTGGAAGATATTTGTTGTAAATAGAATCACCAGTAAACTCGGTCTGCTGTGACTTGGTTTTTGCGTCAAACGAACCTGCCTGGATCTCATAAAAATATCCATAATTCTCAAGTTGCGACTTGATGGATTTATGAAAATCCATTAGGGAGACAAGATCCTTTCCTCTCACAGAGTTCTGTGAGTTTCGATACTTTGTGATGTTATTCTGATCATGTTCGTCATCTGCCTTGATTATTGTAACTGTAATGCTGCCATCAAGGTTGTTGGTTCTCTTTGCATGATCCAATATAGAATTGGATGTCTGCGCTCCGTTTACTATTTGTGGCGCATGAAGCATTAGTGTGTTGTCTTCAAGCTGCTCAAAATCAGAAACTACTATAGTGATGCCGTTATTATAATAAAAGAATTTGTCAGGGGACAACTGCAACGTCTCTCTGATGCCTTTATTGACATTGGTCTTAAACTGCATCCATTGCCTTATGTTTGACTCAAATACGTAATCGCGATTTTTTATCACAAAATCGGTTAACTCTCTGAGTTTGAGTATACCTACTACCGTATTTTTGTAGAGGATTTTATCCTCCAGTTTTATCTTCGATTTCTTACCAGCTGCAGGTTTTTTGATTCTATCCCATAGCGACTGTACTATCTTGTTGATGTCTATGATCTCGACGGAGTCATCGGAAACACCTTCCACTGACTGATTTGTCACATAACAACATTCTACTTTGAGGTTTTTTTCTTGTATTTTTGTAACAAGGTTTGCAAGCTCTGGTCTCATTTTAGTAACATCCCTGTTAAGTAGGCGCTTGACATCCTCCTTGAACTTGATTATTGCTTCCTGCGAGTGTGCTGTACCATATTTTGATTGAAACAGTCTTATTTTGTTATCCGAAAAATCTACTGGCAAGTAGGCGTCTATTCCAAGATCGTTTGCCCCATCTACTATGGCATCCGCAGCGTCATCCTCAGTTGCTTCAAAAACTCTGGTCAATACCCAGTGTAAAAAGTTGTATCCTTTCTCGACATCGCTTTTACCGCTTTCTGCATACTCTCGTATGCTATCTTTGATATTCTCGGAGAACCCTTCCATAGGTTGCTCCTGTCTTTTCTGTATTAGCAGCGATTTTGAGCCCGGAATGTATTCTAGTAACCCACTGCCTTTTTCTGCCACAACATGGGTATGAAACTCTGTATTTAGAAGGGCTGGTAATTATGTAATAACCTGATCTAAGCGGTTCTTAAAACGTACACAAAAATAATCCAGCTATTCAATTGCAAGCGTCTTGTCAAAAAAGATCATAATTACATGCATTGCGGCAGTATGCATAATAATTCTGGTTGGAATAACTGTGGGAGACAGTGTTGAAAAAGCCCCAGAACCAGAGCCTGAACCCGTCACGCAAGATCATACCAAAGTGATGATTGCAGTACTGTCTTCACGACCGGGATGTGAGCAGACAAACTCTTGCTACCTGCCGCCCAACGTGACAATAAATTCTGGCCAGACAATTGTCTGGATAAACGATGACAGGGCATTTCACACTGTTACTGGAGGATATTATGATGTGTTTGATGGAACATTTGATAGTGGACACATGAATCCATCAGATACGTTCTCTTACACTTTTGATGACGTAGGCGAGTTTCATTATTACTGCAGATTACATCCGTGGATGGAAGGCACAGTCATTGTAAATTAGAAAGGTGAGGAAGGGATTCGAACCCCTATAAATTCGCTCTGCAGGCGAACGCATAGCCGCTCTGCCACCTCACCAGTAAGAAAAAATCAATTTGCCAACAATTAAACTCTTTTTATGATTTGATGAATGTCTTTGATGCCAGCTTGACATCCTCGGCACGGATAGTCTTTCTGCCTGCGTGTTCTGACATGTCCACTGCGCTTTTTGCAATGGTTGTAGCTATTTCTTCTATTATTCGCCTGAGCTCTTCTGCAGATTCATCACTGACTCTCTCGGCTCCTGCCTTTTTTAGAATCCTATACATGGCAGATAATCCAAGCTCGGATGATTTCATCAATTCGTTGAGTATGGCCGCAGGATAAAGTGTTGTGAGTTAAAAAATTCTACACAGTTATGGATTTCTGCAAACAATAAAAGCATCTGCAGACAAAAAAAATTATGGCCTTTATTTTGGATGCTCACATACATCTATCAGATCCGCTCTATGCCGAACACATCGATTTGATAGTGAATTCAATGGAATCTACTGGCATAAAGGCCTGCGCCGTATCAATGGATAACAAATCATCTCAAATGACGCTAAAGCTGGCTGAGAAGAGCAAAAACATACTACCATTTGTAGGAATTCATCCTGAAAAAGCATCCGATGACTTGGACACTATGGTCTCCTTTATTGACAAAAATTCCCAAATCTCTGGAATAGGCGAGATAGGGCTTGATAGGTCATACTGCAATGACGATGATCAGTTCAAAAGACAGGTCACCGTGTTCAAAAAACTACTTGAGCAAGCAGAAACACTACGTAAGCCAGTATCCGTTCATTCTAGAAAGACTTTGGATGATATATTTGAGATAATACCATCATACAACATAAGCGGATTCTTACTTCATTGGTTTGATGGAAGCAAAAAGCAGCTAAAGCAAGCAATGGATCTTGGATGCTATGTTTCATACGGTCCTGTCATGGTGTATTCACAAGATAAGCAGGCACTCGCATCACTCTCTAACAGAGATAGGATTCTAGTTGAAACTGACGGTCCGGTAAAGTTTTCACATTGTTTTGGAAGGAAGGAGGCACAAATTACATTCATACCTAGCGTGGTATTTGCTTTGGCTAAAGTACTTGAACAATCATACGATGAGACAGTTTTCATGCTTCAAAATAACTCCGAACGCTATCTTGGGCTTACAAGCTGATGTTTGTACTATCAGTACTCTTGTTATAACCAAAACGTCAATGTTCCCAATATTATACTGAGAACTACAAACACGGAGATTGTGTATGTTATGTACTGCCTTGCCTTCTGTCGCTCATAGTAGCGTCTTGGAGTAACTCCCATTATGTAAAATATTGTCATTGTACCTAATATCAGACCAAAAAGGTTCGCAATGGTCAGTGTTAATGCGTTGATGAATATATCATAATCAAAAAGCGCAACACCTATTCCAGTAACAACTGCAGGTGGTACTAATGCAGCCGCTATTGCAACTCCAACCAGTATGCCTGGTATATCTGACGACATGGCTATACCGCCTGCCAATCCAAGCAATATGGCTACTGCCAAAAATACGGGAGACATCTCGGTTCTGGAGAGAATTTCAGGTGTAATCGGGACTTCCATGAATGTCAGGCTGAGTCCTGTTAGAGCGGCCCCGGTAGCGCCTACTATTGTGGTTAATACAAAAATATTCAGTGCTGATTTGAACATTTTTTGAGGCCGCCCCACCGACGCGTTAAACGCAAATGCTGTAATTGGACCAAGAAGAGGAGATAGTAGCATTGCTCCTATTACAAGGGAGGCATTATTGGTGTACAATCCGACCAGGGCAACAGCTGATGCGATCGTAATCATGATCAACACGGCGGGTTTGATTTCCACCGACGGTTCAGTGAGAGCATGAAACTCCTCTGTAAGCTTTTTAGTCTTTTTCATCTCCTTTTTCTCAGTTTGCACATTCTGCAGGTAATCAGAAACTGTTGCTTCTATGTTTTGAATGGTAAGGTAGATTTCCATCTGTTTTGTGTCTATTATCTTATTTAGATCTGCAGTCACAGTATTTGATATTCCCTCTGGTACTATGGTTGTATACCGTAGCAGCTTTGATTCACCAGACATAACAAGCTCAACATTGTAAGGAACCCTGTATTTTTTTAGGACATACTCGATGCTCTGACTCTGTTGCTCATGGCAAGTGAGCTCTATCTTCCTCATTACATACCCATTACTATCTGACTAGGTTATTTTGAGTGGTAATTTTTTGTAGACGAATAGTTCAGTTTTCTCAAATAAGTGATAAAATAGAAGCTAGCTATGCGAAAGAACTAAGATTATCTTATTGATACTCGTCTTTTTGCAGGTCTTCTTCGCACTATTGGTTTCCTGCTCTTTTTTGTAATTCTACTTATGGTTTTGCCTCGAAGCTGTGCCTTGCGCCTCTGCAAAATTCTAACTTTTTCATGCTCTCTATTTTCCAATATTTTCTCAAGCATTCGTGTTAGCGCATACACTTCTTTTTTTGAGAGTTTCATATTTTGCATTGTATTATGATCGTTTTAAGTCTTCATATACTGGGATGCAATAATTGACAAAAGTATTTTGGATATCTCTGCATTTATCTAATTTTGAAAAACTCTCTTGTAATTTTATTGTCTTGTATATTCTGAAGAATAATGTTTGAATACAATGATCACTGATACTCGATAATTCAATTTAATTATTTTAATACTCGTTGTTTTTGTGATATATTTGTTAACAGTTAAGTAATATCTGATATAATGATTTGTATGAAACAAACGGAACGAAGTCTGAAAGAAATTCTGTCTAATCTTCCAGATGACAAACTCAAAATGTTAGCAGAAGGCATCGAAATGAGCCCATTCCCAGTACTCATAAATAAAGAATACAAAAAACGATTTGGCAATAATAACACAAAACTCAAACACACGTTGAAAAAACAAATCAGAGCAAAACAGCTTGCAGAAAAAAAATTACTAAGAAGCCTATATGCTGAAATGAAAAAATTCGAACAACAGGAAATTTCAATATCTGGCCTAGAACAGCTTTCGGCACAGTCAATAAAACAGATTCAAGAAAGGCAAAAAAGAGCACTAGACCATATGTTGTTACTAACTACTGAATTGTCAAAATTGCACGAATACAGAATCCTCTTAGAGGCGGACTTGATCTCAGACACATCGCACAAGTAATGCAATATGTACCGATCTGATAATTCATACATATTGTCAGCTTGTCAATATTCTATTTAGAGCAGAAACTGTGCGTATGACGCATATTCTATACTTTTCATATTTTTTACTTGTATTGACTGTAACGCCAAGCAAATCGAGCTCCCTTATGTAATTGCATATGCGCTGCTCGTTTGGGGCCAACTTATGCGCGTATCTATTTCTGATTCTGAATAACAACTCTACATTCTTTTTCACTCTGCCTTTGATCAAACCTGCTTCTTCCAAAATATCCATCTTCAAATTGGTGGTAAACAGCGTGCTGTCAAGCGCTTTTGATGGAATTCTAAATTTTGTCTCTAAAATTCTATCGAGCATATTCTCAATGTACATGTGGCCTACAATGTACAGGTCTCTTTCATTTGTTGTATTGAGAATTTCTTTTAGATTCTGACTGGAAAACTGCATTACCAAAGTATTGCTTACTGGTAAATTCAAACATTTTGCAGCAATTCATGTATGTATTTTCTCACATCATCAGATGTGCAAGTTAGGTGATAACTATAAAATACCCCCACAAATAATCCACCGAGTGGATAGAATAAGAAGACTTGTAATGCAGGTACTTGACAAACACAAGAACGAGTTTACCACAGATTTTACAGAAAATAAAAAAATTTTGGATCAAATTGCAATTATTCGCTCAAAAGGCTTGAAAAATGAAATGGCCGGATTTATTACAAAGTACATAAAATTAGAGGCCGCAACGAAGGCACAAAAACAACAAAGGGAAGCACGTGCCGAAGCTGAACGAGAAGAACAGGCAGAAGAAATTGAAGAAACAACCGCCCAAGTAGAGCAGACATCCGAGCAGGTAGAGGAAGAAAACACATCAGAGATAGATTCTGAGCAGGAAGAAATTGTCATGGAGAGCCAAGCTCCAGAATCCAATTGATAGCATTCTGATTTGATTACAATAAAACTATTGGGCGGCGCAAGAAAATCGTTTGATTCAGAAAGCATCATACTTGATGTTAATTCGATAACCATAGGTGACCTACTTGAACATCTGTTGTCAATAAAGCCAAATAACACACTCGATCTTGACACAAAAAATATCCTAGTTGCAGTAAACGGAATTGATTCTTCGGCGCTTGAAGGTCGTAATACATTGATACAAACAAACGATACTGTGAGCATAATCCCAGTAATCCATGGAGGTGCCTGATTGAAATTCAAAGCAGAGAGTCTTTCTGTTCAGTTGTTTCACATTATACATAAAAAGGGTCAGAATTATCGCTTTCTGAATTCTATTCGAGAAAGGTTTCCTGACTTGATCTTGGAAGGAATATCGCAAAAATGTATTCTGAGCCTCACACATGCAAAAAAAATCATATCGTTGTCTCTCTTTGCGCAAAAACAAGACTTGCTTTTATCAAAAAAACTCCAAACCGACATCTTGCTACGTTTTGCGTGCACTACCCAGATATCTGAAGCAATGATGGTATCTGACATAGAGTCAGAAAACGATTTCATGCTTGTTGCAATTGGGAGAGAAATTCCAAAAGACTTGTCCTTCTTTATCTCCAAATACATAAAAAAACAATCTGATTTTCGCAAAAACCACGCGTATCTAAAAAAACAATTCAGGATATCAAAAAAACATCTTTCTGCAGTACTTTCCGATTCTCCTCTCGAAGATTTGATGGTGGAAAAGGCAGCAGTTTTATTCAAATGAGGCTCGCTTTAGGCGTTCTACGCTTAAAACGTCCTCGTCTTTTACCAGCGAAATGCCGCACATATTGCCAAGCGTCTGAATAAGAATAATCCAATCATAATTTTCAAGCGAGACTCTGTTTGGCAGCTTTTCTGCTATGCTTGTTATGATCTCAGACGATTTAATGTCTGAATCCCTTTTCTCTATTGTAATTCTGTATGTCTCATCTGGTTTCATTTTGTGTGCCTGAAATATTGCAGAATCTGCGATGGAGCTGATGTCGCATTCTACAACTTGGAACATTGGTATTATTCTCATGGTGTATCTTATTGCCCACGGTTCTTCCTCGAATTTTTTTTGTACGTGTTTAATTATATCGGTGTGGCAGAGTGTGGTCTTTACTGTGATGATTCCTGAAAATTTTGTTATCGTTATTTCCGGAGATTTGTCTCCAAGCTCCCTTAAAAAACCCTCAATCTCTTTACTTGTCTCCCCTTCAAAATGCCTAGCACAGGTGACAATTAATTCCAAGTTGCCTTGAATTTACATTCTGTTGTATTATACTGTTTGAATGTACTCTAAAAAATAAATAAAGACTGGTAATAGTTTCATACATGAGCTCAGAGGAAGAAAATGACTTTGAAGACGAATTTGAAGACTCTGAAGATGAAGAAATAGAGGAAGAAGATTTCTAGATTGTCAGGCCGAAACTGTCTGCAAATCTGTTAAACGTATTATATGCTTGGAGAAACTCCCTACCTACATTACTTATCTTGTACTTGCAGGCTCCGTCGGAATTTGTCTGTTCCAAGAGTCCTTGTGATACAAGGGTATTCAAAATTTTGGATATTCTACCATGTGAGATGTTTGCTTTGCGAATCAGATATGTTATGGATGCTCCATGCTCGTCTGGCAAGTCGTCTCGCGCCGTGGTAAGGATATCTCCTATTATTTTCATATGGGTGCGGTACACTGTAGTTCTAAGCAAATTTACCAAGTTATGTCTGCCGTAATCTTCCAATATATTAAAGGGCAAATTTTTTTTGACAAAATCATCTCACGGAAGTAAATTTAGCCTCAAATGTTCTCGTCAAATTTGATTTTTTTAAGCGGTACCTTGGTTACAGGTACAAATAGCATCAGGAGACCTGCAATCTTGACAGTTATTGAAACCACATTTAGCACAGATTGTGGAAATACAAAATAATACCAACCGAGGAACTCACCAAACGCAAGTGCGCCAAGACCTGCGGCCACAAACAAAGCAGTTCTGCGCCTGCTCTCAAAATACGACATTATAGTTTCGATTGAACCGTAGATTAACAAAATGAATGAAAATGATCTGATGATGTTCTCAATCGATACGAACGAAATCAAAAACAACGGCAGTATTACAATGGATCTGAGATAGTTGGATTTTGGGAAAAATGATTTGATTGTGTGTGAGAAAGCAATGAAAAAGTATCCTATGGTTTGCACTCCTATGCCCACTGTCTGCACCCATCTTACCTCTTGAGGCGCTGTGTAAGTGCCGACCATCTGACCTATCCACATTATGATAAATCCTGCACTAATTGATAGAAATGCAAGAGTCAGCCTAAATAATGTAGGACTGCCAGTGTTTCTATAGCCTATTGCGGAAATTATTCCAATAACAAGGCCTACGACAAAACCGATCAGATTAAGAATACTTTCTAAAAATAATTCTGCCATCACTGTTACTTGCAATTATTTATTTTAAAGTTAATCCCATTCATCAAGCGTGCCTGCACTTTGACCCTCAGTAGAACCTGCATAATCGCCTAAAATGTCAGAGTATGTAACATCATTATGAGCCACAAATCTGACATATTCACCGTATGTCATGTCCAGATCACACTGTCCACATTTTACAAAAGAAAAATCTGATGCAAGCTCTGCAATTCCTTTACATTTTGGGCATTTTATCTTCACACAAAGTTCTTGTTGCGTTTGATTATTATTCATTGCCAAGCGTGTCTAATACGGCCACAATTAGCCCAAGAATTAAATTGAATTTGCTTTGTGCGGTAGATAATGGCAAGAAACTGCACAAAATGCAAGTCTGAGATCCCAGATTCTGAGCAGCTTGATCCTGTGGCTTCTACCTATCCATGCTGCAACAAATGCTGGGAAGAATGGAAGACGTACAGAATAATGGTGATGAACGAGCTGAGGCTGGACATGTCGCTTCCAGAGCACAGAAAACTGTTAAAAAAGAACGAGAAAATCTTTGTCGGAGTACTCACGCCTCAGGGGGATATTATTGACTTTACAAATGAGAATAATCGCAAGCCCGACAAACCTCAAGTCTAGATTCCAAGATGCGCCTTTGCATTCTGCGGTATAATCCACTCAAGACTGCTTCTTTCCTGATCCGTAAGCTTGGAAAATATCTGTCTTATTGTGTTTGATATGGCCTCCTTCTTGGGTTGTTCAAGTTCTAAGAATATTCCCAGTATGCCGTCGAGATTGAACAGAATCAACTTTTGAGGGTTTTTCAATATCTCTCCAATGTATGTTGAGAACATAACTTCTCTTTTATCCTCCTCTATTGAAGCAAGTATCTCAAGCCATGTTTTGAATAATTTGGCAAAATTTGGAAACGGGATGGTGGGGCCAGCAGCAAGAGCGTTATTGATGACCTCATGTCTGTCTGGAACTGACATGGTAAAGAACTCGTCCATTCTCTTCTTTAAAATGGGTTTTCGAAGGAAGTCTGGGAGACTTGCTAGATTTACAATTATGTTCCCGGCATGGTTCTGAGCTGCCACACAGGCTTTCAGATCGCCAAGATTAAAAATTCATCTCTGCGATCAAGTCCGTCTTGGCTTAAATTAAGTTAGAACTTGGAAACAACATGCCATCACTTGTCATTGTTGGAGGATTCTTCGGGGATGAGGGAAAGGGCAAGATAATCTCGTATCTTGCACAGAAAGACAAACCTACAATTGTCGTACGAGGTGGCGCAGGACCAAATGCAGGACACACTATAGAAGATGGCAATAAAAAATACAAAGTAAGGATGCTGCCAAGTGGCTTTCTTAACAAGAAAGCAAAACTGATGATTGGCCCTGGAGTGGTAGTAAACCCTGATGTTCTGCACAAGGAGATATCGGAATTTGATGTAGCGAGCAGAACTTTTGTAGACTATAACACAGGTATAATAGAAAAAATTCACACCGATGCTGATTCGGCTGGCAGATTGAAGGAAAAGATTGGAAGCACCGGCTCTGGCACAGGACCTGCAAACGCAGACAGAGCAATGCGTACGCTAAAGATGGCACGTGACATCCCGTCTCTAAAACAGTACCTTGCCGACGTGCCTGCAGAAATCAACCTGGCCCTTGAGCATGACGAAAACGTACTAGTTGAAGGCACACAAGGCACATTTCTATCTCTATTTCATGGCTCGTATCCGTATGTCACTTCAAAGGATGTGACTGCCTCAGGAATATGCGCAGATATTGGCCTTGGCCCCAAAAATGTAGATGATGTGATGGTGGTATTCAAATCATATGTAACACGCGTGGGCGAAGGGCTGCTTGAGGGAGAGCTCTCAAAGGAGGAGACAGCAGCTAGGGGCTGGGCGGAGATAGGCACGGTTACAGGCAGGCAAAGACGTGCAGCCGAATTCAATTTCAACATGGCCAAGCGTGCAGTCATGCTCAACAGCGCAACACAAATAGGGCTGACCAAACTGGACGTGCTCTTTCCTGAATGCGCACACGCACAATCATTTGATACACTCAGCGATAAGGCAAAGGCATTTGTTACAAAAATCGAGGACGAGACTGACGTGCCTGTGACGTTGATTGGCACCGGGCCGGGCGTGACCGACATTATAGATTTGCGAAGTTAGTTTTTTCAAAAAATTTTTGATAAGCTTTAATTTGTCAATTATTTTACAGAGGTTGTGGAAAAACCACTTTCGCCAAAATATATTCAAGTTGCCTCGACACTGGAATTTTCACGCCTAGTTTGTGCACTTGAGCGTACCCCGCGCATATCGTTCCTACATGAGCACGACGGTAAGAAAATACTTTCAATTCAAATGGACCTGCTAAAGACAAGCCCGATAATATACTACGTGCCTGCCGAAAAGATGGGGCACTATCTTGCGTACGGATTTAAGAGTGGCAAGGAAGACTGCACAGTTGTTGACGCAATATCTGAGCCTACGCGATTATATTCACCAATAGTAAAGATCAAGTCACTTCCACCCTCGCTCAGGCAACAACTGCAAGATGAGCACAAAGAAAGATACGAACTTATCGAACTGGAGGATCTGGCAAGCCTAGCGAAGATGAGCTATGGCTATGACGAAGCACCGTTCCCGCTTTTTGCATTCCCATATAAGGACAAATGGTTTGTGGGCGTCTTTATGAACTTCAATGAAGACGGGCCGTCTTATTTTTGTCACGTAACACTTGATTCTGAGCCGTCGCAGCCGTTCCTCAAGTATGCCATGAATAACGGAAACGTGCCGGTATTCACAGACAACCTCAACGAACATGGCTATTCCTACATCAAGATAATAAAGCTCAAAGAAACGCATCCGCTAATCAGCTATGACTAGCTACAGGCAAGCAATTCGGAGCCTCGCATCAGAAAAGAGCCCGCTGATCCTTGCAAACGATTATGATAAAGCAACTAACTTTGAGTCAAAAACTCTGCAAAATATAAGAAATCTGAGCAGATACATCTGCGCCATCAAGATGAACTTTCACGTGTTGCTTCCTCTTGGCTACAAACAGATAAAAAAAATAACAAAAACTGCACATGATTCTGGTCTTGTATGCATTGCAGACATCAAACTAAACGATATAGGAAACACCAACAACGTTACTGTTCGGACACTCTGGGACATGGGCTTTGATGCCGTTATCGTCAATCCTATGATGGGGCCTGCAAACCTGCAAAATCTGGTCCGCCTTGCGCACAAAAACAGGAAAGGCATAATCTCGTTATGCCATATGAGTTCACCTGAGGCCAAAGTTACGTACGAGCTTCCAGTAGACTCGCAAAAAACTCCACTTTATCATTTATTTCTCAAGTGGGCAATAAAGATGCAGACAGATGGAATCATAGTTGGAGCAACATTCCCTGAAATTGTGATGTTTTGTAAGAAAAAAACCAAAAACAAACTTGAGATTTACTCGCCGGGAATAGGAACACAGGGTGGTGACATACAAAAAACAATCGCCGCCGGATCATCCTACCTGATAGTCGGTAGAACTATACTTGCAGCAAAAGACCCAAAGCAAGCTGCCAAATCACTATTTGATCTGACCAAAAACTAAACTTCTTGCCTTTGCCAACAGAGTTCTTGCATTCTGATATGTGATCTTTTTGTAAGCTTCATCAAATTCGAGCCATACAAAATCAAGATGCTCATCAGATAGTATGACATCTGATGTCTTTGTCTTTGCTAAAAAGAAGACAACCTCCTTTTGTATGGTCTTGCCGTCGTACTGATAACTGTACTGAATTTTTTCCTCATATCCGTCTACGAACTCTATGTCTGTTATGCCTGTTTCCTCACGTGCCTCCCTAAGGGCAGCCTCCTTTAACTGCTCATTCTTTTCGATTCTTCCTTTTATGAAATCCCAATGCCCTGACGGATAGTGTAAAAGCAAAAACTTGACTTTTTCACCTTCGTGGCGAAACAAGAGTATTCCAGAAGATCGCTCATCTACCATAAATGCTCATTTTCCTATCCTTCTATTTCTCTTTTGGAACGTTCGTATGGCCCTTAGCAGGTCGATTTTTCTAAATTCTGGCCACAAAATGTCCATGAAAATAAGCTCGCTGTAAGCTCCCTGCCACAACAAAAACCCACTCATTCTCTGCTCCCCAGAAGTTCTTAAAATAAGATCAGGAGATGACTGTGGCAGATGTGCGGTGTAAAGATTTGATTCCACAGTCTCTTTATTTATGTCGTTAATTTCCAACGTGCCATCTCTGACTTTTGCCGCAATTTTTTTTACTGCGTCTACAAGCTCCATCTGCCCTCCATACGCAATTGCTATGTTCAGATAATGTCGGTCGTAATTCTTGGTAGTCTCATCCAGTCTGTTTAGAACATCGTTGATAAAATCTGGTAAAAGCTCCGTTCTTCCTATGGCCTTGACGCGCATTTTGTTTTTGTGGATTCTTGGGTCGTTGTAAAGTTTCTCTAGTCGTTGATGGATAAGATCAAAAAGATAGTCTAGTTCTTTATCTGCCCTTGCCAAGTTTTCAGTGGACAACACGTACAGCGTAATTATTTTGATATCGAGCTCTTCACACCAATCAAGAAGATTTTCAACAGCATCGGCTCCTATGTGATGTCCTACCTCGCTTGCGGCAAGGGCTTTTTTTGCCCATCTACGGTTGCCATCAAGAATGACTGCCAAATGGTTTGGTATCTCTCCCTTTCTGATTTCAGATTCTAGCCTCTTTGTGTAAATCCTGTAAAACCAAGAGAGGAAACTAGCCGTCTGTTTTATTCTGTTAACACTTCTCCCCCCTTCTTCTTCCTATACTTGCGGAATAAGAAGGTGGCAGATATCAGTGTTATTAAAAGCCCTGCCAAAAATGGCGGAATCAGAGTGAATGAACTCTCATCGTATATCAGCAGGTTTGTGAACTGGTAGACTGTTGGATATAGCGAGACTAGTACTATGAGTCGTAATATGTCGGTAATCTGTCTTAGGCTGCCTTTTAGCCAGTGGCTGAGTAGAATTCCTCCAAACACTGAGCCTGTGCCCATCCACAAAAATGGCAGTGCGCCAGCAATGAACTCTCCTAATACAACTCTGTCTGCAAACAGATTTGGTATGCCAGAGTCCAATATCTGCGGATCGAGTATGTTTGTGTGAATTGCAGAAAAGCCAGATAAAATTCCTGCAAGTCCTATGATGATTCCTGTTATGAAAGTGAATGTTCTTATCAAACTTGCAGGTGTGGGTTTTGAGAGGTTAGTCAGAGCTCTATCTACATCGAATGCGCGAATCAAAAATGCGCCGCCCAAAATACTAACTAGCACTGCAAAGATCTCTTGTGTGTATCCAAATATTGTTCCAATTCCGCCAATCACAAGCAAAATTCCAGGCACACCCAAAAAGAATTTTGAGTATTTTGAATCATAAGCAATCATCTTGAGGTATTTGCCAAAAACAGCGTAAGAGTATTCCACACTTCGGCTCACCTTCATCACAACTCTTTGCACAGATACAATCGGTATTACATTCTGAATTATGGGGATAACTGACTCGTCGTCTTCACCATCTGACACTATCACTGCACCGTTTGCAGAAAAACTTGCAAGTACAGATTTTACTTCACGAACGATTTTTTCATCTGCCTGCACTCCTCTATCTTCAACTCCAGCTACTACGATGACTTCTGCTTGGTACCCTTTTCTTGCCAAATCTTCATACGTTTTTACTGCAAAGAAGATCGAGTTTGCATCAGCATCTTCCGGATCCTCAAGGGCTAGCTTTTGGGCAGCCTCTATGCATGCGTTCCTTCCCACAACAGGGGTGACAACGCCGGCCTTATCGCCTACATCATTGTCTCTGTCAACACAAATTACAAGCAGTCTGCTAGTTATTGGCGCTTGTACGTCCTTTTCCAGCTTGGAGTTGTTAAGAGACATTGCTGTTCTCTATTACAAAATTGCCTATTAACACTTTCCAACTATTAAAAATATTACAGATAGGAATTCAGGCGTAAATCAAACTAGGGTCTGGCCAAGTTAGATTGCGATAAATACTCATTAGCCCGGGCTATGTATTGTTCAAGTTTGCCGATGTCTTCAGTTATGTCTGACTGAGGGTTGTCTTTGAGCTTCTTGGCAACCACTACTGTCTCAGCAAGATATGAATTGTATGAGCGCAGATGCTCTAAGAAAGCAGCATATGATTCGTTCCATTCTGTTGGTATCTCGCTTTCTAAGATCTTTATTATGAATGAATTTACTTGGGAGCGTGAAATCTCTGCAATATTGACATAGTTGTCTGGGGTTATTTGCCCATTGAGCATCTTGTTGAACTCTTCGGAGGTTGACTCTGATACTATTTTTTGCTGTTCGATTAAGGCGTCTATGTCTTGTTCTGGGTTTGAGATGACAAATCTGGTTGGGATGTCTTGAGGTATCATCCATACTGCAAAACTGGCAGCTGTAATTGCGGCTAGTACTATTCCAGTGATGATGATTCCTTTCTTTGATTTCAACTTTGTTTTTGTAGAAAATTTGGTGTTTATAATATAACTGAAATGATACAATGATCGTCAAAACTGATCGATAATTTGGATCAGAATTCGTCATCTATTATATATTAGATCATAATGTAGGCAATTTTACAAGGTACTCATCCATACTATAGTTAAATAATTTTTACAGCCTCTTGCTAAATATACGCACTTCGTAGTCCAGTCACAATGGCTCAAGCTTACTGTGTAAAATGTAGAGCAAAAAGGGACATCAAAAATCCCAAAGAAGTGAAGCTAAAAAATGGTCGACCTGCCGTAAAGGGCACTTGTCCAAAATGTGGCACAAATGTCTTCAAGATAGGCAAGATGGACTAAAGCTAACCACTCCTTTTCTTTAACTTAAGATAATATAGGCAGACTAGTCTATTTTTGGTAATGGCAAAGGCAGACTACGAAAAGCTACTCAAGCGCATTCAGGACAAAATATCAGAAAAAAAGACGGGCACGGGCGAGAGATTTGAGATTCCATCTCCAGATGTCATGTGGGAAGGGCAGCGAACTATACTGCGCAATTTCATGGACTTTCCAAAGGTGCTCAGGCGTGATGCAGACAAAATTCTACAATATCTTTCAAAAGAATTTGCAACCCCTGCAGAACGCAGCGGCGATAAGGCCATATTTGTTGGGAGGCGAGAGCCACACGACTTTACACGTTTGCTTGAAATTTATGTAAAAGACTATCTGGAATGTCCCACATGTAAGAGTCCTGATACGAAAATTGAAAAGGAAAACAGAATTTCGTTTCTTGTATGTGAGGCATGTGGAGCAAAATCCTCGCTTAAAGGTAAATATGCATAATGCGGTTTTTTGTCAGGACGTCTAACTATCAGAACAGCAGGATGCTGAATATTTGTGATGAGGATGTGCTTGAACGCGTTGTCAAAAACAATGACGTTGAAATAAGAATCAGTAAAAGCTACTATGGACAAAGACTGGTGGACGGCATGGAGGCAGAGGATCTGATGAGAAAGTCATCTATTATCAATATAGTTGGCAAAGAGTCAGTCGAAATGTCAATTGATCTGAAAATAGGTTCTAGAGCAGGAGTCAAAGTAATTGATGGTGTACCATTTCTGATTGTTTTCAAAATGTAACATCACAATTATATACAAAATTTTCTTTACAAGACTGTTGGGAAAGCGTAAAGTTCTAAATGAAAGTGAGCTTAAAGACATACAACTACCACAACAGGGTGAGCTCTTGGGTAGAGTGATAAAGCTACTTGGCAGTGATCAGGTTCTGGTAAAATGTACTGATGGTAAAACAAGGCGAGGCCGAATAAGAGGCAAGCTTAAGCGTCGCATTTGGATTAGAGACAACGATGTTGTGATAATAGCTCCGTGGGATTTCAAACAAGATGACAGAGGAGACATAACATGGAGATTCACACTCGCACAAGTTGACTGGCTTAAAGAAAATGATCATCTTCCAAAAGATTTCTAGTTTGTTTTTGCTATGCTGATGACATATGTCATCTGACGATTACGAGGATATTGTCGATTCAGATCTTGATGATCTTGAAATTGACGAAAAATTCGAGCGTATATTTGCAAAAAAGAAAAAAACACTAGATGACGGCTTTAAGAAATTCAAAACGGTAAATCAGGTTCTTGACAAATCCACAATGTTCACAATGTATGAGATGATAAACGCAAAGATAATCTCGTATGTTAACGGAATAGTAAGAGCAGGGAAGGAATCCGTTCTATTCTGGGCGGTTGGCCCGGACGGAAAGGATGTGGCACTCAAGGTGTATCTGGTATCTACGTCCAGCTTCAAAAAACGTATGCCCTACATAATGGGAGATCCACGATTCTCACGCGTCAAACATGGCACAAAGAATATGGTGTATCTTTGGGCAAAAAAAGAGTTTAGGAATTTACAACTATGTCATAAAAAAAACCTACCCGTAGTACGACCCATTCATGTAGAAAAGAACGTCCTTGCTATGGAGTTTGTTGGAAAGGATGGAGTCCCTGCTCCAACACTTCATGAAATTGAAGTGGATGAAAGCGATTATCAACAGGCAGTATCCTTACTAACTAGGTTGTATAAAGAAGCGCATCTTGTCCACTGTGACTTTTCTGAATACAATGTTTTCAAAACGGAAAATAGGCTCGTATTGTTTGATCTGGGTTCCGCAGTCGATACAATGCACCCAAATGCTCAAAATTTCCTTGAAAGAGACATTAAAAATATGTCGTACTTCTTTGCAAAAAGAGGCTTGATAGTACAAAACCCGGCTGATGTGCTAGAAAAAATAATATCATGAGCTTTGAGAAATTAATAAGAATTCCAGCTGACCGTGTAGGTGCCCTTATTGGAAGATCTGGTAAAGTAAAGGCAGAGATAGAACGAATCTGTTTTGTCAAACTTCAAATCGATAGCGAAACGGGAGAAATCGAAGTCACCAGTAACGGCGCAATTGATCAGATCCAGCCGTTTAAGGCAGTAGAAATCGTTACAGCAATTGGGCGTGGTTTTTCGCCCCATAATGCGATGAAGCTGCTCAAAGAAGAGTATTTACTGCATGTAATGGATCTGAGAGATTTTGTTGGCAAATCGCCACAACAAATTGAAAGGATAAAAGGAAGAATAATTGGAGAGGGAGGTAGGGCCAGAGTAAACATGGAAAATTTAACAAATACTAGCATTTGCGTTTATGGAAAGACGGTCTCAATAATAGGAGAACCGCATCAGATCAAAGTTGCAATCTCTGCCATCACCTCGATTTCTACTGGCAGCAAGCACGGTTCTGTTTATGGCAAACTTGAGGCAAACAGGCGAAGGGAAAAACTAGATAGACTACAGTTGTGGGAAACAGATGTCTAAAGAAACATTTAACCAAATCTCGCCTAGCGAGTTCTTCTACAGAAATAGAGATCTTGCTGGATTTAGCAATCCTACACGATCACTATATACTGCCGTAAGGGAATTTGTTGAAAACGGCCTTGATGCATGTGACCAGCACGGAATACTGCCTGAAATACATCTGACAATAAAAGCTGTCGAAGCTGAAAAACCCGATCCGAAACCATATGTGCTAACCGTCAAGGACAACGGTCCTGGAATGGATTCAAAACACATTCCACTTGCATTTGGAACTGTACTTTATGGCTCAAAGTTCGGGCTCAAGCAAGCAAGAGGAATGTTTGGGCTTGGAGCAACCATGGCAATTCTTTACGGACAGATTACTACTAACAAGCCTGTCAACGTGTCAAGCTCAATTGATGGAAAAACATCACATGAATTTGAGATGATGCTTGACATACAAAAAAACAAACCCGTTATCATCAAGCACAAAACAACAAATGCAACAAAAAAAGGACTCACCGTGAGCATAACACTGGAAGGCGATTATTCCAAAGCCGGTGCCAAAATAAGAGATTATGTGTACCAGACTTCGCTTATTACTCCATACGCAACTATAACATTTGACGATCCCAAAGGGGAAAGATTCCACTACAAACGAATAGTCAATACCATGCCCCCACCACCTACAATAATCAAACCGCACCCGCATGGAGTGGATGTTGAGACAATTAGACGCATGATACTTGATACACACTATCAGATTCCAGTTCTGGATAATGCAATGATAGACAAGGTGAAAAAAGAGCTCGGCTTGTCAAAAAAGAATCTGAATTTTGAGGGAATAATGACTAGGGCAGAAAAAAAATGGTCGTCATTATCAAGACCGGTGCGAGTGATAGTGGCAATAATGTCTTTTCTGCAAATGGATTTTGAAAAAATAATGAAAATTCGTATAGATGATGTTGATCTAGTCCACAAGCATCTAACGTACTGGGATTTCGGAGAATCAAAATCGGTGACAATTGATATGCCAAAATCAAATCCGTATTACAGACAGCTTGCAAACACAGTGCAAGGCGAATCAGTGGTGTCGTTTCTCACAAAGCGATTCCAGAGGATAGGGCAGGCTACTGCAATAAAGTTTGCAGAATTTGCAGGGTTAAAGCCTGATAAGAGGATAGGCTCACTCACAAACGAGGAGCTGGTCAAGCTAAGCGATTCACTTCAAAAATATGAAGAGTTTTTATCTCCTGATCCGAGCTGCCTTGCACCACTGGGAGAAGAGCCGCTCTCAAAGGGCATAGTACAATTTTTCAAGCCCGATTTTCATGCGGTCATACAGCGTAGCGCATCTGCATACTCGGGATTCCCATTTGTGGTGGAGATGGGTATTGCGTATGGTGGACAGATTCCCACGGGAAAGATGACTGTATACCGATTTGCAAATAGGATACCATTGTTATACGATGAGGGCAGCGACGTGGTTGTTCAAGTGGTAAACGAGATGGACTGGTCCAGATACAAGGTAAAAAACGACTCCCCGCTTGTAATTGTAAGCCATATCTGTTCCACGCGTATTCCATACAAGACAGTAGGCAAGGAAAATGTAGCTGACAGACCAGAAATTGAAAAAGAGATCCGGCTTGCATTGCAGTTTCTTGCAAGAAAGCTATCCGCATACATGTCAAAAAGGGGGCAGGCAGAAATCGAGAAGAAAAGATCGAATCTGTATCAAAAATATCTGCCGCTCATAGCCCAGTTTGCAACCGAGCTGGCCGGAAAGACTAAAGAACCTGATTACAAAAAAATACTCAAGGATTTGAACACAAATGTCGAAGTCAGCGAAGAGTAAAGCAGAAAAGATTGCATCCGCAAAGAGGGATTCTTTACTTGAATTGCTCAGAACGGAAGGTGCAAAGATATATGCTGACCTTGACAAAGGACAATTCCCACAGTTTTACGTGCCAAGTAGATCCGTTAGCAACATAGTCTATGATAAAAAACTCAGGCAATACATACTAGGTAAGGCAGCAGGGCTTAGAAGCTCGCGTAACATGTCACAGCTACGCTCCTTTACTCAGCTCATATGGCTCGCATTCTTTGCAAACAGGCTGGTTCATGAAAAAAAATCATCAACGCTCAGAGACATTTACTATTCATCACAGGCATTCGCAATTGATTTTGAGGACCAGCCAGAATCAGATAACATAATTGTGGATTTGGAGGCAGTACTTGCAAGGCCAAGAGAAGACTTTCACATATTCCCGGAAGAGCGAAGCAGTGTATTTGGGGATCTTACAATAGAGTATACAGTACCTGGTTATGAAGGAAGAAGAACTAATCTGTCGGACCATCCAGACGGATATCTTATCGGGCCCAGTTTGAGCAGCGCGGAGCTAGTTGATACGAGCGCCGAACTTGTGATTGCAATAGAGAAAGGTGGTCTTTTTACAAGGTTTGTTGAAGAAAAGGTAGACAAGAAATTCAAGGCAATAATAATAGACACTGCAGGCCAAGCACCACGTTCTACAAGATACCTGCTAAAGAGACTTCACGACCAGATGAAATTGCCTGTTGTAATACTTACCGACGGAGACGTTTACGGGGAACATATTGCAATGGTAATAAAATCCGGGTCTGCTAATGCAGCCCATCTGCGAGATCTTACAGTTCCTGACGCAAAGTGGGTTGGCGTCTGGGCATCGGATATTGAAAAATACAAACTCCCAACAATACCTATGACAGAATCTGACATCAAAAGGATATATGATTTGCAAAAGGATCCTAGATATCAGGAAGGAATATGGAAAAAAGAACTTGAAATATTTCTTAAAATAAAACGCAAGGCCGAACTCGAGGCTTTCTCAAAGTATGGACTTACAAACATCACAGACAAGTATCTACCAGAAAAACTAGAGATTGCTAAGAGCCTGTAGGCCTGCCAATTCGCAGTGTAAGCACGCCATTCCTGTACTTGAAATCTTGAATCTGCATATCTGAGGCGCCTTCTATTGGTACTTCCTTTGCAAAGTTTCCAGAGCCTCGAACGTAAAGCACTCCTTCAATCAGGCGCACAGTTATTTTGTCATCTGGGCCTGGAACTTCTGCCACAAATACGACCTCGCTATCGCCCTTTATCAGATCATACACCCAGTTTTTGCTTTCAGTGTCGCGTACAGTGTACTTTGGTTTTTCTGTCTTTGCCATCTTTTTGATGACAAATCCCCAGTAGATCATAGTAATGGAGGCAATTCCTATTAGAATGAAACTAACTGAGCCGTGACCGTATCGGAGTGACATTATGTATACTAGTCCCAAAAACAAAATGATCATTATGGGTACTATGAAGTTGAGCGAGGATGCATTGGAATAGGTTCTTTTGTAGCTGGACAACATTTCACTATCCTTTTACCAAAATATAAAGCATCAATGGGTGGTATTTTGAAAATTTCCTAGTAAAGAGGGATTTTGATTGAAAAAATGGTCGGATTTGTACTTGCAGAGATCTTACCACCGTGCTGGTTGACTATGTTTTTAACACTTGCAAGACCAAGTCCTGTACCTTCCTGCTTTGTGGTGAACAACGGATCAAATATCCTTCCAAGTACTCTCGGATCGATTCCTGGCCCATCATCTTCTACTGCTATGAGAAGATCTTTCTCAGTCTTTGATGCATGTATTACTATTTTGCCCTTCTTGGCGCCTATTGCCTGTATGGAATTGAGTATGAGGTTTGCAAAAACGACCTGCATCTTGTGAGGATCGCACAAAAATACAATATCCTCCCTTGGAAAGAAGATTGAGACATTTGATGGTACCATCATGGTCTGTATAGCGGAAATTATTATCTCGTTTAATGATGATGTTTCCTTTTTGAGAGGTGACTCTCTTACAAAATCAAGCACGCCATCAATCTGATGCGTCATCCGGAAAATCGATTTTTCTATGACTTCTATTCTCCTTTTTGTAAGCTCATCAATATTTCCGTTATTGTTATGCTTTAGGAGATGTACAGTTCCTTTGATTACTGTTAATGGGTTTTTCAGATCATGGGCAAGCCGTGATGCAAGTTCTCCTATAGCCGATAACCGCTCAGAGCGGATTATCTGTGCTGTTTTTTCTCTTATCTCATCTTCCAATTTGTGATTTGTTGACTTTAGATTCTTCTCGACTAGGAGGAATTTTGCAAGAGTTTCTTCAACACTGGTACTAAATATCTTCGAGTTTTTTTTCTCATAGTCTAACTGTTTTTCCAAGTTTGTTATTCTGTTCTGTATTTCGTTTTCCACAAGCATTGAGATACCTTTGATTATCTTGTCTGACTCAAACTCGCTTCCGAGATTTTCAAACTCGGTACCTGTTATTGGATCAGATGTGTCTTTTTGGAAAGCTCTTACATCTGCATCGAAATCTTTTTGTTTTTTGCCTATTGCCTCAATTCTGGCTTTCTGTGCTACTATCTGTTTGCTCATGGCGCTTATGCTGTCGTTGACATCTTTAATGTCCGAACCCAAGACATGGATGACTTCCTCTGCAGAGCTCTCTGACGGTGTTTTCTCAAGGTAGATCTCTTTTTGCGTTCCATCGAATGCATCGGCAGCACCTTTTGTCTCTCTGTTAAGATACTTTCTATTCAAGCTTGTATTTTGTGTGTCAGTATGGGAAGTTAAAGCCAAATGTGTTCGAAACGAACGGATGCGTTAATACGTACATTTACAGCATATTTACTTTTTATTACTGGTTTTCAGAGCACCCATATGGACAAAAACCCGAATATAAGGCCGACAAAGGGAATATTCCTTAAAGGCTCTATCATAGGGGTGATAATCACGATTCCGTCCCTAGTTGCATTCTTTGTTAGCTGGATTGTCCTTGAGGATAAGATTACTGCACTTATTGTGGGAGTAGTGGTGCATTTTATAGGAATGGGGTTTTCGTTTAAGATCTCAAAAAAACTATTCCGGATCAAGACCGAATAGTATTCTCAAAATTAATTATTCGGTGTGTGATACAAAATGCATTGAGTCTTGAAAAAATCTCAGATGATCTTGTGAGCGAGCTTAAACTCAGTCCACTCCAGGCCAAAGTATTCTTGCATGTGACACTAAACGGCAAGATGAACACTGCCCAGATTGCCAGGGATCTTGCAATAAGCCAAGATGAAGCACAACAGATTGCAAAGAGCTTGGTCGATCTTGGCGGATTTATCGATATCTCCTCGACAGATTTTGAGGCCATGCACCCACGATTTACTGCAGTGAATATGTATAGGCGGATGTGCGCCAAGCATAACATAGAGTTTAAGAAAAATCTCGTGGTCGATAACATCGGCGTGGCTTTGGAAAGACACTATGATCGTGCAAGGACTAAATAATGCTTTTTTACGCCAAAATGCAATGAGCGTGGACACGGAAACGTGCAAACATCAAATAGTCTACTTTGGAGTGACCAACGTCAACTATAACCAGAGAACTATAGGCTCTGTTGATGTCTGGAGATGTGCAATATGCAAAAAACGATTTTGTGAAGAAAAACAACTGGGAATAGACTCGATCGTTGATTATGTCGGAATGCCAAAAATTGATCCTGATGAAAAATGGGCCGTGCTCGTAAGAAAACTATTCAAGGGAAAGGATAGGTGGAAGCTTGTAAGACTAAAGCAGAACGGTACCATCAAGGTAGAAAATCCAGATGATAAAGTAATAGAACTGCCAGTCAAAAACTTTGCTGTAGATGATCCAAACCACGCCAGCTTTTTAATCGATGATCACATCAACAAGGCAATCGAAATCTAGGTGAACGTATTGGAAATTACAGTCCGTGTAAATGACGTGAAAGGAAATCAGATGGCAGCAAAAATCACTGGAACGTTTACAATTGGTGACACTACATTCAAGTTTACTGCGATTGCCTTTGGTCGAATAGGAGGACACAACATTGGAGCCAAGGTATCAAAGTCGACGGAAAAATCGCTCCAAAAACTTGGCTACGATGTGAACGAAGTAATTGACACGCTACAAAAAAATTTGGTCACTGGAAACATAATACTTCCAGAAGGACTAAGCAGAGACTCATTTGCAGACGGTTAGAATTCAGCTTCTTCTAGCGCCTTGGCGCATGAACAGCTTCTTGATTGAGGAATGAGGTCTGGTATTGATGTGAGGATCTTTTTCGTGTTCTCTACATTCTTTTTGAGTGTCTCAAGAACCTCCTTTGCAGTAACTGGTTTTTCCGCCCAAACGTCATAATCAGTTACAGTGCATATTGACGCATAGCACATCTGGGCCTCCCTGGCAAGCTGACATTCTGGAACGAGTGTCATCCCAATAATGTCTGCACCCGTGGACCGAAAGAACCTTGATTCTGCCTTTGTGGAAAATCTTGGCCCCTCAATGCAAACATAAGTTCGCTCGCTGTGTATTGGTATGTTTTGTGCCTTCGCAGCTTCTTTGAGCGCACCTTGGAGTTCAGGACAAAATGGATCTGCAACCGAGATGTGGATAACCCTGCCTTCCTCAGAAAAAGTACCATTTCTTGATTTTGTAAAATCCAAGAACTGATTTGGCAACACAAATGCTCCGGGGGCAAGCTCCTCTTTGAGGCTTCCAACTGCCGACGGTGAAACTATTCTCTTAATTCCAAGCTGCTTGAATGCCCAAATATTTGCTCTAAAGTTTATCAAATGAGGAGGGATCGTGTGTTTTTTACCATGTCTTGGCATAAATGCAATTTTTTTACCCCTGAAAATCCCCACAGTGATAGAATCTGAGGTCTTGCCGTACGGAGTCTCGACCGTGATTTCTTTCGGATCTTCTAAGAGTCCGGAATCATAGATGCCGGTGCCACCGAAGATTCCTATGTCTGCCTGTTCCACTAGTATCTCACCAGCGACTCGCACTTGTATTTTTCAATCTTTTTGATCCCTTGCAAATCCGTGAGCTCTACAATGAATGCAAATCCTGCAACTTGGCCGCCTAGCTTTTCAATTAGTTCTGCAGCAGCTTTTGCAGTTCCTCCTGTTGCCAAAAGATCATCACAGATTACGACTCTCTGATCTTTGTTAACTGCGTTTCTTTGGATCTCCATGGTTGCTTTGCCGTACTCGATATTGTATGATCTTTTGACTGTACTGCCTGGAAGCTTGCCTTGCTTTCGTATCATTATCATGCCCTTGTTGTAGCGCAGGGCCATGGCGCAAGCAAGCGGGAATCCTCTTGATTCTATCCCTGCAAATATATCTACATCATTTGTGTGAAATTTCTTTGCAAACTCGTCTACCACGTGAGACAATGCGGCCGGATTTTTCAAAATTGGACTGATGTCGCGAAACAGAATGCCCTTCTTTGGAAAGTTTGGATATTCTGTGATAATGTTCTGTAGGTTCACAAAAAATAACCTTCTGTGGAGTAATAAAAATTGTTCTTGTCTACTGTATTGTGAGTTTAGTCTCGGCGTTATCGTTTCCTAGCTTTGCCACAATTTTATACTCACCAGGATCTATGCTTCCTGGAACCTTCCACGTTATCTGGAAGCTTCCTGTACTGGTAGAGAATGTGTTAAGCTCGGCATATTTTGCTCCCTTTGGATCAAACATTGTCACAATCACAGTCTGTGTTTTTCCGCCGCCTGCGCCAACTATCTTGACAAGGTCGCCACTACGGTATGGTGTAGACTTGTCCACATTAACTACGAATGCCTGCTCTACTGTGCCTACAACTTCCACTTTTGTTTCAGCGTAATTTGGACCGCTTGTGCCCCTGACTACCCACATTCCCTGCTTTGCATCTGCGGGAATCCTGAACGTTCCTTCTGAGAATTTGCCTTCCTTGTCAGTGAATACTTCTTTTCTTTTGATTAACTCGCCTGACGGATCGTACATTTCAAGTTTGATTAGCACGTTGGGTTTTGAGGATCCAAGTAAGAGCATTCCTTCGCCAAGCAGATATGTTTGCTTGGTCGCCTGTAGCTTTATCTCGCCAGAGCCTGTTGACAGCCCTACTGCAAAGACCTCGCTTACCTGCGATTTTAGGTATTTTAGCACAACCGAATAGACTCCTGATTTGTAGCCGCTCAGATTTATCTCGTAGTCTTTTCTACCATCAAGTCCCAAAGTAACACTGTCGGTGAGTTTTGCTCTGTCTGATGGGTCTATTATCAAAAGTGACACTGCTGCCTTTGCCGGCCCTTGTATGGTGAGCCTTGCAGTCTCAGTAGAAGCATAATTTAACTTGTCAAACTTGGCAACTAACTGCTCGCTTGGAGCCTCGCCAAGTCCTATTCGAAGAATCTCGCTGTCCTGTCCCTGTGTGGCAATTACTACATACGTTCCTTTCGTCGATGTCTGCGTGGTCTGGAATCCAAAATTTATCGTGCCAGTCTCATTCACAGTAAGAATATCTGAATAAATCTCCTTTCCAATTGGATCCTTTATGAAGATCTCAACAGGTTGCGTTGTTGAGGCCGTTCCATTAAAGAGCATTCTGTCTCCTGGCTCATACCTGATTGACGATGGTGTAATTCTGATTGTCTTTGTGACTGATATGCTTATTGTTTTTGTTATGGTCTCCTGACCGTTAGTAAACTCGATTGTTCTGGTTCCAAGCTCTGCATCTGGAGGAATGACTGTCTCATGAGACCATTTTCCTTGCGAGTCAACTTGAGCCACTGCCTCGTAGATCTTTTTACCTGATGCATCCTTGGCAGTTATAGCTACTGCGGAACCGGGCTTTGCCATGCCACTTACAGTGGCAGTATCTCCTGGACCGAATATGTTACTGCCTGGGTTGACAACCAGTTTTTGCGTACTTGGGACTGTAGCAATGTTTTCCCCTCCCACAATGCGTATACTGAGCGTCTTTTTCTGTCCCTGATCATCTGATAATGCAAACTCGACTCTGCCTTCCTGCTTGTTTAATGGAATCTTTGCACGTCCCAGAACGTTGCCTGAACCGTCAGATGAAAAATCGTCAAGCTTTTCGTTGTCAATTAAAAAGTTAAAATGTGAATTAGGCGGGAACCCTTCTCCTATCACTCTGATTTCATCGCCGTTCTTGGGGCTCTCAGGAATTATCCTGAACTTTGCACTGTCCAAGTTAGTAGGCGCTGCTGGTGCTACGGGCGTTTGTGGAGTGTCTTTTGGGGTCTGTATTGAAGTATCTTGTACTGGTTTTCCTATCTCGGTTCTACCGGTTGTAAGCTCATTGCCTCTTGTATCGAGTGTTCTCCAGTTGATTGCCGGGTTACCAACTTCAGTCTTTATGCCAAACTTTACAGACTCGCCTGGTTTTAGCGGCTTTGACGATGTGAATATTAAAAGTCCTTCAGCCGACTTTGTGCCTGTCCAGCCTTTCTCTGTCTTGAACGACTTGAAATCGCCAATATCTTTTCCTAACCATATCCTGACAGTGTTTATCTCAACAGTATCGTTGTTTGTAAATTCTATAATTGATGTCTTTTCAAATCCTGTCCCCTTGGCTGCCGTCTCAGCAAATGCTGCGGGAACTCCGATAGCAACGGCTGCAAAGAGCATCAAAGCCACAAATAGCATCCTCATACTCATCTTAGAATCAATAAACATTATTTACTTACCCTTTTTGACAATTGAGGATTACTTATGCGTAAAATTATTTAATGACTATTTTGGTCTGTTGCGCTGATATTTGCTCAGACCCACCTGGGCTGTGATGTTCTGGTGCTGTCTTATTCTTTCAGCAATGAGTCTGAAAAAGCCCCGGAACTGGTCTTTTGTCTTATCAGATAGAAATTCGGCCTCTTTGAGGGATATCTTCTCACAGATGTACCTTGCAATTTCCTCAACATCGAACTCTTCCCACCCATCATCTTTGTGTTCGTACCAAATATCGTTGAGAGCATCGACTATGCCTTTTTTACCTCTTGCCAGGATCTCCTCCTTTGTCAGGTTTCTAAAGCCCTCCTTTCTGAGCTTTATCTCATAGGTCTGGTTTACTGCATGGAGGTAGTCATCTGGCACTATGAGATCCTCGATTGACTCTATTGGCTTTCCTCCTTGCTCAAGATACAATATTTGCATGTCTGTGAACTCTTTTGCCTTCAGTTGTTCTGCAATCTTTTTTGATTCTGCGGTGTTGTCTAGCACTACGAAGACGTTATGTCCATGATTTCTGTAAAATATCGCAAGCGGCAGCACAGAATTTTTGCTATATGAAGCTACTACATTAAGTGGGTTCATGGAAATATTTGGATCCTCAAGGAACTTGTCAAATGCGTTAAGGTACATTGCATCTGACATGGTTTCCACTATGATGACGGGCCTTGAGTTGGTTCCTATCTCTCTGTCTACTATTGACTCTACAAGGCCTCTTGACAGGCCATACAGGATAGGAATGAGTGTGGCATCGTCAGCATCCCAATAATCATAATGGATTCGTGAGAGATGTTTTCTTTTGTCAAGCTCAACTACCAGCAGATTTCCTGGCGTATAATCAAATATCATAAACGGTGAGTGCGTTGCGTAAAGTACCTGGTTTGAACCTGCCAAGTTCTTTAACAGGTCGGATATGCCCATCTGTTGGGCGGGGTGCAGGTTCCTTGCCGGCTCATCAAGCAACAAAATTGCCTCTTTTAGTTCTGCCTTTTGCGTTTCGGCGGCAAAATTGACAATGAACGAGAAAGTCCATTTGAATCCTTCTGCGCGTCTACTCAACAGTCCGGTGTTGGTGACAGTTCCATCCTTGTGAACGTCCGATATGACCACACTCATAACATTGCCTGGATTGTATCTCAGATCGACATGGATTGGGTCGCCTTTCCATGCAGGGTTGAGCCTGTCAGTGAGCCTCCTGCTAGCAGTGTTTAGCAGTTTGATAAGCTTGGGCGGGCTGTTCTTGTATTCTTCAAGCTTGTCTGTGTCAAGCTCTGCAAGATAAAAGAGGTTTCTGACTGTCTCTGCCTTGTCGAACTCTTCGGCATAGTCAAGACCTTCTGGCCTTTTTATCTCCTTGATGTATTCGTCTAAATTGATATTGCCATAGATCTTTTTGTAATCGGAAAAATACACAAATCTGGGATGCAGATGCTCCAAAAGGAAATTCTCAAGTGCTGTTTTTTCGGTAGTACCAACAAGCAACTCATCATAAGTTTTTTCAGCGTTCTGGTAGAACTGCGACCATCCTGATACAATGTACGGCTCGTCTGCTGCAAGCATATTGAGTGCGTTGTTAAAGACCGTCATCTCTTGCAGAAACTCGTCCCTATTCTTTGGGGGCGGGCCTTCAAAGAACTTGGTGTCCAGCTGTATTCGTATGTGGTTCGGAATGGTGGATACAAAGTCCAAAATCTTTTCAGTATAGTTTTCCCAAGAGTTGAGTGCCTTGTTTTTCTCATCGCTCAGCTTGACATCTCCAAATTCGTACTGTACTCTTGGAACCTTATTGGTTCTGAATATCTTAAGGTGCGTTATCTCTGGTAGGTGTGGAAACCTCTCCTTTATCAGCTTGGTCTCGGATGCAGATAGGGCAAACTCTCCCTCAACGAGGGTCATTTCGGATTTTAGCTCCTCTGTCATCTCATCACACAGGTCAAGCTCAGATACACGCTCCTCCTTGTTTAACAAAGTTAGGGCCTGCAATATGGTGGTCTTGCCAGATTCGTTCCTCCCAACGAATGCGGCTAGGTCCCCAACTCTGATTTCTCCGGAATCATGTATGCACCTGTATGCTCTGACTCGAAATTTTCGTAATCGCATCTAGCGCCTATTTGGGTGGCAACGATTTAACTTATTCGACACAGTCTTACGTGCAAGTTTTCTAAATGGATATAAAGGTAAAAGGATGCAAAAACTTGATGGCAATCAAAGGAGTGGCAGTAGCGTCTTTCATAATTCCAATCGTATTCTCGTTTGTATATGGCGGATTTGTTCTCTCACTTGCTCTAAGCGATGCTGGAAGCTCAGACATCTTCAGCTCAAAACCTAGCTCATCATTGCAGTTTGTAGGAGTTGATACTGAGTATTCTATTTCTGGCAGAATAACTGCCCAAGTATCAGTAAGTGATCCTACATTTGATTGCGGCGACCTATACATTACACTCTTTACAGTTTCTGGCTCCCAAAAGAATGCCGTAACACAAGGTGCATTCTTTGATCAGTGTTATGGGGATGAGGGCACACTACCTATAGGTGAGCAATTCTCTGAAACACTTGGTGCAGCTGGGACTTACCAAATAGAAGCGCAGCTATTTGACAAGGAAGGAGACAAGTTCCTTACAGCCACTCAAAAATTCACAGTACGCTAGATTTTCAATGCGATATTATATATTGAAACATATCCGGATATCAACTGTAATACCAAGTGGATAAAATGGCAAGAAAAGCTGCGGATTCTAAAGATTTGAAAAAGGATAAGAAAAAAGACGAGAAAAAAGCAAAATCAGCAAAAGAAAAAACGCCAGCCAAGGAAGAAAAGAAATCTGCCAGAGAGGAGAAGAAAAAGAAGGAAACAAAAGAAGAGAAAAAACCCAAAGACAAGAAAAAAGAAAAGCTGGCAGAAGAGTCAGAAAAGACCCTTGAAGAGGAGATGGAAGAGCAGCTTACAGATGAGGAGATTGAAAACTTTCAGATCGACAAAGTCGATATGGATAAACTCACAAACAAAGTCTGCTTGTTTTTGTCAAATTATGATGACGGTATAATTCAGTCAGAATTGTGGAAAAAATTCAAGCTAACCAGCCGGGACGGCTCAAGACTTGCACTAAAGCTTGAGAGAATGGGAATAATCACACGTGAAAAGATTCTAGAAAACAAAAGATGGACGTACGTGCTCAAAATAAAAAAGACACCGGTCTCCACAGAATCAATTGAAAACGCTCCCTGCCTTGTATGTCCAGTGGAACAAAAGTGTAGCATTGACGGAGAGGTCAGCCCAAGAACATGTCAGTGGATAGAAGAGTGGACTATTGCTGAGCTCAGCAAGCCAAAGAAAAAGAAAGAACAATGAAGCTGCTTGATGCAAAACGTGATCATTATAGAAAACTGGCCAAGGAGCATGGCTACAGAAGCAGGGCAACTTACAAACTATTACAACTTAACAACTCTTACAGAATAATCGGTCCGGGATTCTACGTGGTGGATTTGGGGTGTGCACCGGGGGGTTGGACTCAGATTGCAGTCAAGCTAGCTGGAAACCATGGCAAAGTGGTGGGTGTTGATACTGTTTATATGGATGAGATTGATGGCGCTCATTTCATCAAGGGAAGTGTGGAAGACGAACTTGTGGCAGATGAAATATTGGAGTATCTTGGGGCGCGCGCAAATGCGGTAATATGCGACATATCTCCTCACATTACTGGCCATTGGTCTATGGATCATGCAAAACAAATTTCACTGAACTATTCATGCTCGAAAATAATGGACAAAATTTTGGCTCCGAAGGGAAACGCACTATTCAAAGTATTTGACGGCGAATATTCAGTTGAATTTCGAGACTATCTGAAAAAAAAGTTTGCCAAAGTACATCTTAGAAAACCTAATGCTAGCAGAAAGCCAAGTAGCGAGATGTATTTTGTCTGTCTTGGTTACCGCCCGTAACGCTAAAACATTTCTTTGATCTTTCCTATCGGCGCACTAGTCCTAAACCCGGTCGGATTAAACGAGGTTGGAGTTGCATCAAATCCATCTTTCTGCAGTCGTTCAATTATCTTCAAGAGTGAAATAGGGGACGAATGACGCATCTCGGCAATTTCATCGAGTGTGTAATAGCATGGACCCATGTCTGCCTCAAGAATGCATTTTCTTATTGTCTTCTCACATGTCTTATCTATCTGGAATTTTGGAATCTCATCTAGCATGTTGAGAAGAAATTCTTTATCAAAAAGGCGGTCTATCCATAGTGGCCCTGCATGTTCTGTCTTTGAGCTGCACTGATTACATGATGCAACTTGTTCGTGTGATGCGCCTCTCTGGCCGCACGTTCTGCAATGCCAAATGTACCCTATCCTGTTCTGCGTGTCAGGTTTGTTTAGGACACGTACGTATATTCGGTAATAGTGCATGTTGTTTTCTACAAAAACTGGCGTGATCTCAACGTCAAGCCTTGCAGCTATCACGTTGATGAGGCCGACAACAAGTCTTGCGGCAATCTCGTCACTGTATGACGTTTTGATTGGAACTCCGTGGTATTTTTTCTTGCATGCATCCTTGAATATGCCGTGCAAAACTTGAAGATCCGTGGCGGTCACTGAGAACAATCCTTTATGCACTGTGGCCCGTATTCCGCAGTCCACGTGCCTTGCAGGGGAACCGAAAGGATCTACATCCACTATGGCACCGCGGTGGCCTTTCTTTGAAAAAGTGCTCAAGAACCTGCATACCTCGTTCTCGGAAACCTCAAAATTAGTCAACCCATTAAGTTCTGCTGACTTTTTTGCAAGCTCAAGAGCGCTGGGGTTCAGATCGTTTATGATCACTCGAACATCACTGATCTCGTTTGCCACGCGCAGGCCTCGCGCCCCAACGCCTGCTAGCGAGTCAAGGAACAGTCTTGGCCCGTCAAATTTTTTCAAGAACGCAGAATACGCTATTATGGAAAAATCCCTGCTCAACTTTGCTTTGGGATTGAAGAAAGCAACATTTTGCGGTGGGACCTTGTCGGTAATTGACTGTTTGAGCGCAAGTATCTTTGTGGTTCCCTCTGTTATTGTGGTGATCTGGTCCAGTTGCAATTAAGATCGTCAGCTTTTACACCGCTAATGGTTTAATACGTTAATCTATCTGAGAAACAGCCGTGATTGTCTGCGGAGTGGATGAGGCAGGAAGGGGTTCTATGGTCGGACCGCTGGTGGTTGCAGGCATTGCAATTGAGCGCTCAAAAATAAAGACACTTGAACAATTAGGAGTTAGGGACTCTAAAAAACTAACACCAGCATCAAGACGAAGGCTGTACAGACAGATTCTAAATTTGGCAGACGATTATGCCGTGTTTCGTATATCACCAAAGATAATTGATATGCACGTGGCAAGACATCAGCTAAATCATCTGGAGGCATTGTATATGGCCAGGATAATAAAAAAACTAGGGCCGCATACCTCATACGTTGATTCCTGCGATGTGAATGCCTCAAGGTTCGGCAAGGAGCTTGAAAAGCTGAGTAATATCTCTAACATAAAGGCATATCATCACGCAGATGCCAAGTTTCTCGTGGTCTCGGCAGCCTCAATAATTGCCAAAGTAACAAGAGATAGGGCAATTGAAAAACTTGCCAAATCATATTCTATTGGAAGCGGATATCCGTCAGACTCGAGAACTATAACTTGTGTGAGGAACTGTTTTGCAAAGACCGGCAAGATGCCTGATTTTGTTAGGAAAAGTTGGGCCCCTGCGCAAAAGATTGCAAACTATCAGGCAGCGTGAAACTTGGCAACTACCATGGCATGATCCTTATCGTACGGCTCAAGCCCGATTGCCTGAATTACTGTAAAGTCTGACTCAAGCTTTCGTATCTCGCTTTCTATTATTTTACTTGGTGATTGTGTGACATCGATGCTGCGTGCCTTGATTGTCATGAACATGTATCCGCCGTCCTTTAGAAATTTTTTGCAGTTTGCTATGGCGATCTCAGTCTGGTCTGGCTGTGCAATATCAGAGTACACAACATCGACCTTTCCATAAATTGAAAAATATTGCTCAGGATGGCGAGCATCTTGCAGAATAGGAATGATGTTCTTTCTGTATGATGCAACTCTGTCCAAAAAGTCACGCGCAACTCTACTTGCATGCTCTACTGCAAAGATCATCCCGTTATGATCTACGATATCTGAGATGTGGCTTACAGTGGTACCGGTAGATGCTCCAAGGTAAAGCACCGTGGTCCCCTTCTTTATAGGAAAGACATCCAAGCCGATTGTCAGAGCTGCGGCAAGTTTACTCCTGAACGGATCCCAGATTCTGTATTCTACCTTGCCTTTCTTGTATAACTTCTCGCCGTACACTTGATTTCCTTCAACATAGTTGATGGTGGCCAGTCTTTTCTGTCCGTCTACTGAGAGCCAGAAAATCGGACTATCTTCTTTTTCCAAACTTTTTTCGCTTTTTTACGTCAGCTCTGAACTCTCTACGGGTACTGCCACCCCTTGTACCGTCTCTCCGCCTATCACCAAATCTGCCCTCTCTTTGTCCCTCTCTGAATCGGTCCTGTCTGCGCCTTTCACCGAATCTTTCGCGACGTTCCTCGCGTCTTTGAGGTGGTGCTCTCTGGGTTGGTTCCTTGTATTTTTCACCAATCTCGTTGACTCGAACGTTTAGTTTCTCAAGAAGTGTATGGTTCAGTCCACCACCGTAGACATCTACCCTTGATGCGATTGCCGCCTTTGATGCAATGGCCCTTGCCATCTTGCCCCTCTGCCATCTTGGTGCGGCGTGGACTATGGGATGCTGGAACAGAATTCCGTGCTTTGGAGGCTCGGTTCCTGTTTTTAATGCTCTGAATAATGCCTTTTCGGCCCCAAGAATCTGAATCGTGCTGGCCGGCATGGTTGCAAGCTTTTTGAGACTTCCTGCCTTTGAGAGAATTCGTGCTCCTACTGCAGCTCCCAAGATTGCTGAAAGGTTTGGCGCAACGCTTTTCATCTCAGATTCAATGTGACTTTCCATTGCGCGCCTTATCTCGGCCATCTCTAGAATCTGTTTTGCAATTGATTGCACTATCACTAGGTTTTCTTTTGATATGTCTCCTCCCTTGCTTTTGTCCTGAATCACCGAGAGCATTTCTACCTTAGAGTCAGGAAACCCAGCGTCCTCATACACTGTCTTTGAGAGGTCTTGGCGTTTTCCTGCCATTACTATCTGCGCATAGCCGTTGATGCTATCAATTATGTTATCTAGTTCCGGAAAGTGAAGGCCGTACCATTCGCGCAATCTTGATGAGAGGCCGTTTATCATAACGTCGATTTCATCAAGCGCTTTTATTGCTTGAATGATGTGCAGGTCTGGACTTTGCGATATTTCAGTTACCCTTGCAGACGATAGTTGAAGCGCAAAATCCCTGAGCTTTGTCATTGCGTCCTGCTGGTTTTTTGCAAATTCTGCATCTATGAGGATCTGCGGCTTGGTTGCCTGGATCTGTTCTATCTGCTTTTGCTCCATCATCTGCACATCTAGCGATTCTTTCTTGAGTGCCTTTAGCAGGGCCTCATCGTTTACCATAAGAGGAGACTGAGCCTTGGAAAGAAACTCGATGATATCTCTGAGATTGTATTGAGCATTCTTTACTGCAACAAAATCGGAGGCCGGCTGTGAAAACGGAAATGATCTAACGTGCTTGCCGTCCTGTGATATGGCAATTCCAAGCTCCGTTAGAATTACAAAATACATAAAATAATGACTGATCCCCTTACTAAAAAAGCTACTACGTCGACTAAACATTATATGACTACGCAATCAACTCAAGCAAGTGAATCCGGACCTTTCAGTAACAATTGGGCCCATGACGCTTGAAAGGCCGGCCATGCTCGCATCGGGAATTCTTGGGATATCCCTTGAGGTATTCGGCCGTCTATACAAGAACGGCGCTGGCGCCGTAGTCTCAAAATCGCTAAGCAGGGAGCCATGGGAAGGATATCCTAACCCGACAATCGTGGGAATAAAGGGAGGCTACCTTAACGCAGTCGGACTCTCAAACCCAGGCGCCCCGTACTTTGCAAAGATGATATCGCAGAACAAAGAAGTCCCGATAATTGTCAGCCTCGTAGGATCAATTGAGGATGACTTTGAATTTATGATAAAACAGTTTGAGAATGTCAAAGTGATAGGATACGAACTAAATCTTTCATGTCCGCACGTGGAGAAAGTAGGCCTCGAAGTTGGCGACGATCCAAACCTTGTTACAAAAATAGTCAAACGCGCTAAATCTGTGACAAAAGTTCCAGTGATAGCAAAGGTGGGCCTTGGAACTACAAATTATCTTGACACCGTGGGGGCTGCACTGGAAGGTGGGGCTGATGCAATAACTGCAATCAACACGATACGGGCTATGGGAATTGACGTTGAAACGCAAAGACCTATTCTGAGCCACAAAATTGGCGGACTGTCAGGTACTGCAATACGGCCTGTCGCAGTAAGGTGCGTATATGAGATTGCCTCAAAATACGGCGTCCCGGTGATCGGATGCGGCGGTGTGTCAAACTGGGAAGATGCAGTTGAATTCATACTGGCAGGTGCGTCCGCTGTGCAGGTGGGAAGCGCAATAGGTGATGGATGGATTGATGTGTTCTCGCAGATTAACGATGGGGTTTCAAACTATATGAAAAGAAAAGGATACACAAAGATATCGGAGATGGTTGGACTTGCAAGAAATTACTAAGAGACCGCAGATCAGAACAATTGAGAAGATAATAGATGAAACGCCTACAGTACGTACACTGATAATATCAGACGAGGTACTTGCCAATGTCTTGCCAGGGCAGTTCGCAATGGTGTGGATACCTGGAGTAAATGAGCTTCCAATGAGTGTCATGATTGCAGAGGAAAAAGGCAAGGCGGCGTTTACGGTGAGAAAACGCGGAGAGTCTTCTACTGCGCTGTATAACATGAAGGTAGGGCAGCAGATTGGGGTGAGGGGGCCGTATGGCAACTCTTTTGATATCCGGGATGGCAGAATACTGCTGGTAGGTGGAGGCACAGGACTTGTACCGCTGATGCGGCTTGCCAAGTATGCCAGGCCCACTAACGAGGTTACCATTCTGATGGGCTCAAAGACAAAAGAGGAGGTCTTTTTTGAAGATGTCTCAAAGAGAATAATGGAAAACGGCAAATACCGAGTGATAGTAGCTACAGAGGATGGCTCTTATGGCCAAAAGGGGTTTGTCACTGATATAATGGAAAAACTTGTTCAGAGCGAAAAGTTCGATGCCGTGTACACATGCGGGCCAGAAGTGATGATGTACAAGGTAGTTCAACTCGCAAACTCAAAGCGCATCTTTGTGCAGGCAAGCCTTGAGCGCATGATGAAATGCGGTATTGGCATATGTGGAAGCTGCTGCATGGATGATGTACTTGTATGTCATGACGGGACAGTTTTTGACGGAGCGTTCCTAAGCAAGAGCAAGGAGTTTGGCCACACACACAGAAGCAAGTCTGGCATCTTGGAAAATTATTGATCCCTGCAGTGAGGTACGTAAAAATTCCAAAATACCCCATTCCATAGGCTGATTTGTACCTAAACGTTTAAAACAAATAAAGAAAGACACGCGTACTAGGAGAAATGGCGCATCCAAAGATTGTACTTACCGCAGACCGTACCTTGATGTCAAATTATCGTGGAATATCGCTTGCAACATTCTTTGGCTGCGCACCTGCACTTGATCCTCATCGAGATCACAATAGCTTTTGGTACAAAATACTCAAAAACCAAGTGACGCCAAAAATTCTCTTTGATTTTATCTGCAATCCGATTCCGCACACAAATGGTGTTGCAAATTACGCCCCTTACGGGTTGCGTAAAGTAGAAGCAGGACTGCTGCGTGACGGATTCAAACGTGAGGACGTGGTAGTGGCGCATCCGGATCACATAGACAAATTCATCGGCCCGGAAACACAGGTCGTTGGCACATACGAGATGGATCCGCTCGGGATGGGACCGGTAACAATGACGTTCACTTATGGTAGAAAACAGATCTCGTATGATGAGTACTATAACGCTTATCTTCACAAAAAAATCATAGAGGCCAAAAAGAAGAATGGCAGCAAGGCAAAGGTGATTGCCGGAGCGTCAGGTACATGGCAGTACAACTACGACCCAGAGAAAATCGAAGAGTATGATCTTTATGCCGTCTTGGAAGGTGAGCTTGGTGGAATAGCACCTGAAATCGACGGTCATGCGGGCAGATTTTTCAACTATCTAATTGACGGCGAATTTGAGAACATGAATCCGTTCAGGAAGAGAAGCGACTTTAAGGTTGATATCAAAGAATTTGAGAGAAACGGAAGAAAACTACATGGAAGGTTTGTGAACTTTTGGGACAGGCCGGAAATTGATGAGATTCCAGATATTGTGGAACCGTCGATGCACGGAATGATAGAGGTGATGCGTGGATGCGGACGTGGATGCAAGTTTTGTGATGTGACATTACGCGCGCTAAGATACTATCCTCCAGAAAAGGTAAAGAAGGAAATCGAGGTCAACATAAAAAAAGGCGGACTAAAGAACGCCTGGATTCACAGTGACGATATCTTTGTTTACGGTATGGACCCACGAACTAGCAAACAGATGGAGCCAAACCGTGAGGCACTGGAAGAACTATTCACGGCGGTAATGGAGGCAGGAGTACAACACACAAACCCGACACACGGAACGCTGGCAGGAGCAATTGCAGACGAGAAGTTGATACCTAACATTTCAAAAATAATAAAGTCAGGACCGTCAAACCTGATTGGCATTCAGTGCGGATTTGAGACGGGAAGTCTGAGGCTGATTGGCAAGTATGCTGACAGAAAGCTTGCCCCGTTCATGCCTGAGGAATGGCACTGGGTGGTAAAAGAAGGAGTAAAGACACTCAATGAGCACTACTGGGTTCCAGCATTTACACTGATAATGGGTCTTGATAATGATGAAACGCCGGAGGATTCTTGGGAAACGATACAGCTTATCAGCGAGCTTGAAAGGGAGCAGCCTGACTGCATGTTCACCACAACCCCGCTCACATTCGTTCCTATAGGGTTGCTTGAGAAATCAGAGTTCTTTAACATAGGAAATGAGATGAATCCTGCCCAGCTTGGCGTCATGTACAAGACTTGGCAGCACAACTTCAAGTATGGAATTCAAAAATTCATGACAAAAACTGGAAGCCATGGTTCGGCACAAAAACAGTTCTTTAACATGCTAGCTCGCTCGCTAGGGGGCGTTCCACTTGGTGCAATGGAGCGCTTTGCAAGAAGAAAGGGAAGAGAACACGAAAAGGTAATTGAGACCATCAAGGCAAAATACTGGTAACGCAAATACATAAATCAGATTCGCTTTCATTCTAACTTATGGCAACTCACGGATCCATTACAAAGGCAGGAAAGGTCAAAGGCCAGACGCCAAAAGTAGAAGGCCGCAAGCGAGTGGGCACTATATCTATTCTAAGAAACAAGAACAACTTTAGGAAAAGATTTGCCTTGCACAGAACTCCTGGCCAGAACAAGCCTGGACAGCGAAAGCGACGATAGGCGATTTTTCATATTTTTAGTCACAATTAGAAGTAATGCTAATTTACTTGGCAATACAGACAAGATCACACGGAATTGGCAAGTTTTAGGTGAGGTTATCAGGGTCTGGGACGTGCGAATCCCCGGGCTTTTGATTCCTTACCGTATGAACTTTTTATATGATTGAAGCGTAATTAGTGGGTTGGGTCTTTTCAATCGCAACAAGAATATCTGTGAGGATTGCAAAGAAAGACTGGAAACTTTTGAGGATCTGATATCTCACGCAAGGCGCGTTCATCACAGAACCATTCTCAAATGTACGGGCTGTGGAAAACAGTTCATACACGAAAAGGACAGGTTGCACCATGCGCGCCAGGAACATGAGAACAAGGTCAAGAGCAGGTACCGATAGAGATAAAAAATATCAGCTCACTCACAGAACAAGGCTATGACATTAGCCGTGGCGCAAGCCAGAACCGCATCGCGCATGCTGATAATGTCTACACAAAGGTAAGTAGACTATGAAAGGAATAGAGATACTATTATTGGCAGCGGGCGGAGTTATCGGCACACTGGTACGATATAGAATAACCGAATCTCAGCTTGTACTTGGGGCATTCTATGCTAACGTACTGGTCGTAAACGTAGTTGGGAGTTTTATTCTGGGAGTGTTTGTGGTACTCTCGCAACAGTGGAACCTTGATACCAAGTACGCACTTTTTGTGGCAGTCGGTTTTTGCGGCTCACTGACCACAATGTCAGCTTTTGCACTTCAATCAACTACTATGATAGATAACAAACAGTTTGGATTACTGGCAGCAAACATACTTGCAAACGTAGGCCTCTCAATAGGAGCAATATTTGCTGGCAGAACACTAGCTGAGTTGGTATTGCGATAATCCTAAGAAAACATGCGAAACTGTTTTATCTTATTGGAATGGGATTACCTCATACTTTGTCGGTATCTTTGATATCACGACTTGGGATCAGACGATCCCAAGTTATTGTTCATTTTTTATATTCTGGCTTGATAAATGGCAGATCGGTTTTTAATTAAGTAGGTATGAACATCATACATAATGGCACTAAAAAAGTGCAAGAATTGCGGCAAGGAATTTGAGGGAAATACGAGGCAGTTCTGCTCATGGCAGTGTAGTGAAGCCTATGGACATGATTTAAAAAGTAGGCTTGATAGCGCGATAAAAAATGACAAAGGCCACACCGATAGATTAAGTGTGGATTAAGCTCAACTCAGCAGTGTATCAACCAGATCCATTTTATCAAAACCCATACCACATTATAGCATGTCCTTCCGTTGTGATGCATGCAATCTTCAATTCTTTTCTGCCAGCGGATTAACTGCTCACAATGAAAGGGCACACAAGACGATAAAAAAGGACAGCCAAGTGTTAGATTCGTTTAGCTAGCCACACAAACAGAGAACACGATGAAGCGCGTCCATGCAAAGCAGTCGATCTAGGTAAAATCTTTAAGGCTTTTGGGTTTTATGTGATCGTGGTGTGCTTGATTAGGTTTTCCTCTTTGACCAACATGTTTAATAAGGTAAGGTACGGTACCATACGGTATGGATGATATACGACTAGACAGCCTCGATGGCGTAGGACCTGTAACTACAAAAAAACTAACTGATGCAGGGATACACAGTATAATGGATTTGGTTGTCCGTGGCCCAGTGGACGTTGCCGAAGTAACTGGCATGGACAAGGAAACCGCAGAAAAGATTGTCACCAAAGCAAGACATCTTTTGATGGAACAGGGTCTGATAACAAAAGACTTTGTTACTGCCACTGAGATTTACAAAAGAAGGCAGGATATTGGCAAAATCACAACAGGAACAGAATGCCTTGATCACCTGCTTGATGGCGGGCTAGAGACACAAGCACTCACGGAAGTTTATGGAGAATTTGGATCTGGAAAGACCCAGTTTTGCCTGACAATGTGTGTGATGTGCCAAAAACCAAAAGAAGAAGGTGGCCTTGGTGGGGGAGTTCTCTACATAGACAGTGAGAACACTTTTCGACCTGAAAGAATAGTTTCGATTGCAAAGGCAAAAGGAATGGAGCCGGAAAAAGTTCTTGACAATATAATAGTTGCAAGAGCATACAACTCGGCACACCAGACACTGATTCTTGAAGAGGCAGGACCTATAATAGAGCAACATAATATCAAGCTGATAATAGCTGATTCTGCAGTTGGATTGTTCCGCTCAGAGTATCTGGGACGTGGAACTTTGTCTGAGAGGCAGCAAAGGCTCAATAGGTTCATGCATCTGCTTGTCAGAACCGCCGAAACGTACAACTGCGCAGCAATTGCAACAAACCAGGTAATGGCTTCTCCAGACGTATTCTTTGGCGATCCGACAAAGCCAATTGGTGGAAATGTAGTTGCACACACAAGTACCTACAGGATATACTTCAAAAAGTCGGGCAAAAAGAGAATTGCCAGAATGGTTGACAGTCCTCATCACCCGGAGGAAGAGGTCATATTTACTGTCACAGAAGGCGGAATTGCAGACCCTGAGGACGAAACAAAGAAAAAGAAAAAATCCGAAGAAGAATAACTACACTACCGCGATTTTTTGCGGGATCTTAATTTTTTAGATCCTATCGAGAATCTTTTTCTTTTTTGACTGGAACTCTGACTCAGTAATGACACCTGCCTTGCGTAGCTCTGCAAGCTTGGCAAGTGTCTCGAGGTTTTCCTTCTCGGAAGCGGCAAGCTTTCTTGCAGCTGATAATCCCTTTGTCAGCTCCTGCTCGCCGCGTGACTTTATCTTGACAGCTTCAGTCTTTGCATGCTTGCGCAGCTCGCGACTTCTTTTTTCCGCCTCGCTTGCAGCTATTTTGCCGTATTCTACTGCATCATCTAAAATCTCATCAGCTCTCTTGATTCCCTGATTTACCGCCTCGTCTATTGCCTTATCAGCCCTTTTCAAAAACCTCTCAATGTAACCTGGTTTTTTCTGCTTTGCCATGTGCTGTAGTATGATTTTTGTGTATTATCTTTTTTGATCACTTTCGGTTAAACTTAATAGACATGCAGCCACAACAAAAAGGAATTTGTCTGAATACAAAAAAAGCATCATAGTTTTACGAAAAAAACTCGATGAACTTGAGGCAAAAAAATACTTGAGGACAAAAAGACAGGTCCGTTCAAAACACTTCTAACAAAGCCTAACAAGGCAGATGTCAGTATTAGCTCGTTTGCACTCAACTATGAAGCAATGGTGATGATTGAAGGAAACTACTCGGCCAACTATTATCGCAAGGCAACACACTCGATCAAAGTAGACTATAATGTATCGGAAGTCGTTCTTGGTGATGGAATATTTCCAATACGGGAAAAATCTGTATGGAGGAAGATACTTGGAACAAAGAAGGGAAAGAACACAGTGGATCTGGAGCTTGAAGAGCACGTATTCGTAGATGATGACTATACCAGATTCTTCAACCATCTTGGCGATGAGGTAGATTTTGGATTCAATTATGATTCGAAAATAATTGAAAACTATCCGGATAGGATATTGCAAGAAAAAGAGCATACGGTAAAAAGACCCAGGCTGACAGAGCAGGAAGTTATAAAAAAATTCGAGTCATGCATAAAAAGACCAAAGGAAAAGAAGATCAGAGATCTTGACGAGAAAGTCACGATACGGAAGGTGACTGAAATCTATGTGCCGATATTTGAGGCAAGGTTGGTGGGGCCCAAAAGCAAGGTGGATCTTTTGCGAATTGATGCCTCTAGAAACAAACTGCTTTGAATTTGTAGCCTGAGGCTCAACAAGTATCAAAAGTAATATAATGAGGAGGAGGAGCCCTTGATTTTATGACTACTAAGAAGCCGTCTGGCCACTCGCATGGGTTTAGACACAAATCAAGGGCAGCTCTTACAAAAGAGGCTCCACGAGGAGTGGCATTTCTGATGAGAGAGTATCATGTAGGAGACCAGGCTCTGGTAATCATAGATCCAAGACAGCACAAGTCGCTGCCACACAGGAGATACCATGGAAAGGTAGGCACAATAACTGAAGTAGGCAGAAGGGCAGTTACTATGGATGTTAAGCTGGGTAACAAGACGAAAACCTTAATCACTAGATTGGACCATATCAAACCGTTCGGTGTAAAGTAAATGGAACAAGTAAAGAAAAGCCAGCCAATATCGTTGGCAGAAGTTAAGGAAATCTTGGAAAAGGAAGATGCTGAAAAAATGGACCAGATTCAGCGTTGGACGTATGATTATGTTACCAAATTTGCCAAAGTTGACTCTAAATCTGCAAAAAAGATAAAACAAGAGCTCAAAAAAGAGTGTGGCCTCACCGAGGAGGAAGCAGTAGAAATTGTGAATATAATGCCTACCTCGCTTGCTGAACTACGCGCATTCACATTCGGATGGAAAAAGCTCATCCTAGCTGAGACGCTAGAAAAAATACTGCAAATCATCAAGGGGAACTCTTAATCGTAACAAGTGGTTTTTTTGGAACGAAGTGCAAGCCCGCCACGCAAGTATGAGGAATACGCATATGTCCTAGACTATGTCACGCGCGGCAAGTCAACTACGGTGCGTGGACGCGAGGGAATTATAATCACTGCAATAGGGGAGGACAGACTCACATTATTAGAAGTTCTAGGAATGCCTAACACTACATTTGATATCGGCGAGAGAATCTACATTGGAAAGGAGGGAAGGACAAAGATAATGTCCGTTCTTGGGAAGCTAGAGTTCTCAAAAATCTCTGCAGCCGCACAATCGGAGCTAAGAAACGTGGTAAACCAGATAGTTGCAAACAACGAGAAGCGATTTGTTGATTACATCAATCACGCTCAGCCTCTGACACCACGAATCCACGCACTTGATCTCATCCCCGGAATCGGCAAGACATACATGAAGGCAATACTTGATGAGCGCGAAAAACAACCATTTGTAGACTTTAACGACCTGCAGAACAGGGTGGGCCTCAAGGAACCAATGAAGCAGATTGCAGACAGGATCATGGATGAGATTACTGGCGAAGTGAAGGTAACTCTCTTTGTCAAAAAGTAAACGGCAAAGACTAGGGCAGCACTTTTTAAAATCTCAAAGCATCGCAAGGGATATGGTCGATGCGGCAAATATAACAAAAAAGGATATCGTCTTTGAGATAGGAACGGGCAGGGGAATACTAACACCGCTTTTATGTCAGAATGCAAAGCACGTAATCTCAGCTGAGGCAGACAGGGACCTATACTCTGAGGCGCTTGTGAGTTTTGCCGACATAGAAAATCTTGACCTTGTGCGTGCAAACGGCTTTGAGATTGCGCCTAAATTCTCCGTGTTTGTCTCCAGCCTGCCATACTCAAAAAGCAGGCAGGCAATAGAGTATCTGGCGCAGGCAAGCTTCTCTCGTGCGGTAATAATGGTGCAAAAAGAGTTTGCCGACAAGCTAGGCTATGAAGGCAAGGCTATACGTGCAATATCGGTGATTGCAAATCATGCGTTTGAGATTGAAAAGATTATGGACGTTGGAAGACACAACTTTGAGCCGCCTCCAAAGGTAGACTCGGTAGTACTGCGTCTGAGGAAAAAGGCAGTCTTGTCAGAAAAGCTTGTACGTACAGTCAATCTACTTTTTTCATACAGGCGCAAGACGATTTCCAACATTGCAAAAAAATTCGGAAAGAGCATACAATCAGAGAAGCGACTGGAAGAGCTTGGGAGTGACGAGGTGATAAGACTTGCAAAACAGCTCATCTAGTGAAGAAACGTATATCCCTGCAGAGGATACAATGTTTTTTGCAGGATATCTGGAAAAGGAATCTGGATCATCGGCACTTGAAATAGGTACTGGCTCTGGGTATTTGGCAGAAATACTTGAGCATAATTTTGATCTAGTGGTAAGAACTGATCTTGACTTTAACTCGCTTGTGGGACAAAGGGATACCAACTGCGTATGTTGTGACGGGGCAAGCGCATTGCGCAAAAAATTTGATCTCATAGTCTGCAACTTTCCATATCTTCCATCAGAGCAAATACTTGACATAACAACTGATGGTGGGCCTGAAGGCACACAGGTTCCATTACACATAATAGAGACTACTATATCATGTCTGAAAACTGAGGGCAAGATGCTACTTTTGACGTCATCGCTTGCAAATTATGGAAAACTAGTCCGGGAAATGGAATCAAAAAATCTATCAGTTAGGATAATTGCAAAAAAGAGAATGTTTTTTGAAGAGCTAGTGCTTGTTGAAGCCAGATTTAGTTGAGGGGGGCCCTGCAACACGGACATCTCCAGTATTTTGAGACAAGATGCAGCTTGCAATAGTTACACCACTTTCTGAACGTGGTGTTCTTCAGATGCCTTGGCGACTCGGCACTAAAATACCTGCAAATGCTACTGCAGTCCCTTCCGAGCCTTACTGCCATTTCTTTTTCACCCTTGATTTTGTGCGTAGCTTAATGTTGCAGCACGGGCAGCGTATTGTGTCTGCCACAAGGAACGTGGTGCACACCGAACACCACTTTTGGCCCACTCCGTATTTGAAGTGCGTTGTTACCGCCCTTGCCTTGTATCTCTCACAAATGTCGTTGCAGATTTGTGCCATTATTTCACCTTAAAAAATTGGGGAGTTATTTCTCCAGCATGGATCTGAGCATCCATGCGGTCTTTTCGTGCTTTTCTAAAAGTCCTGTGAGAAAGTCTGCCGTTCCAGCGTCGTTGTGTTTTACGCAAGAATCAACATCTGCGCGTAGCGTGCGGATGACTGTCTCGTGGTCCACTAGCAGGTTTGCTATCATGGTCGATGCATCAGGATACACGCCTGGGTGTTCCTCAAGCCTTGAGGTCTTGGCAAATTCTGCAAGTGTAGCAGGAGTCATTGCTCCAAGTGAGCGGATTCTCTCTGCGATCTCATCGATATCGCCATCTAGCGCCTCGTACTGGTCTGAGAACAGCTTGTGGTATTCACTGAATTGAGGCCCCACAACGTTCCAGTGGTAGTTTCTGGTCTTGGTGTAAAGCACGTATTCGTCTGCGAGAACCTTGCTGAGGATCTTGTTTACCTCTGCTCTGTCTCCGTCAGATATTCCGATGTTTATTTTACTCATGGTCTTATTAGGAACTATTCCTATTTAATTGTTGTTATTAATTAGGAATTATTCTTAATAAGAATTAAATATTAATAAGAATAATATCCATCTGTAACATGAAGCAACAGATCGAGGATCTAGTAGCTACCCTAAGAAAGGACGGATTCAGGGTTACGCCGCAGAGAATAGCGATCGTAGATTATGTCATGAATACGGAAGAACACCCAAGCGCGGAGCACATACACAAGGTGGTACAGAAAAAATACCCGATGGTGAGTCTTTCCACCGTATACAAGACGCTTGACTTGCTCAGAGAGAAAAGACTTGTCAACGAAATCGAGGTCAACGGAGAGCTTCGATTTGATCCGAATACTGGAGAACACGTAAACCTTGTATGCCTCAACTGTGGTATGATAGTTGACGGCATCGAGGATGAGCTCATCGAGATTCAGAACAAGATAGCAAAGAAAGCAAAGTACATGATAATACGGGGAAGCTTGGATCTGTTCGGATACTGCGCTAACTGCAGATCAAAGTTTGAAAGCTAGGCTACTTTCTTAGTCTTTCTTTTGCAGCGCCAATTATGGCATCTGTCATCTGGGTGGTGGTTGCGTTGCCGCCGATATCAAATGTAACTGCCTTGCCCTCGTTTATGACCTGCTCTGTTGCGGAGAACACGGCTTGTTTGATGTGTGGCTCACCAAGGTATTCTGCCATCCAAGCGCCAGAGAGTATTGCTGCTGTCGGGTTTACTTTGTTTTGACCCTTAAAGGACGGGGCGCTACCGTGCGCTGCCTCAAACATTGCATATCTATCGCCCATGTTTGAAGAGTATACTAGTCCGATTGAGCCTATTATGCCTGAGGCTAATTCTGATACTATATCCATGAACAGATTGGTGCTTGCAAGAACGGAGCCGTTGAACTGGGATGGGTTTACTACAAGTTGTTGCATCATGTTATCTATGTATAGTTCCTGAACCTCAAGTCCGGGGACTGTTTTTGCAGCCAAGTTTATCTCGTCTAGGAATATACCGTCAGTTACCTTGAGTATGTTGCGTTTTGTTATTGCGACAAATTTTTTCATGTTGTATTTTCTTGCCCATTCTACTGCCGAATTTGCAAACCTGCGGCAGCCCTGTCTTGTTATCTTTCTTATTGCTATGGCTGCATCATCTGTGAGCTGGACTTCTATTCCGGTGTAGAGGCCTTCTGTTGCCTCCCTAAAGCAGACAAAGTCAAGGTCATAGTTTGGGGTGATACGCTTGTACGTCTTGATGGGTCTTATGTTAGAGTATAATTCAAATTTTTGGCGCAATGTCACTGCAACACTTCTTGGTGCACCAGGCTTTGGGATTGTAGTTGTCGGTCCCTTAAAACAGGCATCAGTAGTCTCTAATAGTTTCATGGTGGACTCGGGAATGTAGGTGGGATCCTTTTCACCGTTTTTCTGCCACTGCTCAGAGCCTGCATCGGCCAAAATCAGCTCGGACTGTGTATTGCACTCTTTTAGCACCCTGATCATAGAATCAACCACCTCCGGCCCTATGCCGTCTCCTTTGATGATGGTTGCTTTTTTGACCAATTTACTATGCAGAGTCGAATCTGCTAATTTAACTCTAAGTTTGAATTTGTGGCAAAAGCTAATTTACCATAATCTGTGTCATTGAGTCATGATAATAGTCCAATTATCTGACATACATGTTGGCTCGCAGTTCCAAGAGTCTGTATTTGAAAAGGTAATACAAGAGGTCAACGAACTAAAGCCGGACGCAGTCATTGTTACCGGGGATCTTACAAACGAGGGGCTTGCAAAAGAGTATGAAAAGGCAAAAAAACTACTTGCAAGAATTAACACGGGCAAGATAATTGCAATATCTGGCAATCATGACTATAGGAACACTGGGTACTTGTTGTTCAAAAAGCATTTTCCATTTGAGACTGTAAATGAGCTTGGAGGTGATGTCGTAGTTGTGACAATAGGGACTGCAAGGCCTGACAGGGATGAAGGTGAAGTGGGATACAGGCAGAATCTGTGGCTTGAGAGGACGATGAAAAAATACGAAAACAAGATAAAGATTCTTGCAATGCATCATCATCTGATAGGAATTCCAGACACTGGCTCTGCCCGGGTCGAAGTAATTGATGCAGGGGACGTTCTGAGAACTATACTTTCAACCAAGGTCAATCTTGTATTGTGCGGCCACAAGCACAGGCCATGGATATGGAATCTAAAGGAATTATCTATTGTGAATGCGGGCACTGCCGCCTCTGAGAGGATGAGAGGTCTTTTTGAGAACACCTACAATATCATTACAATAAAGAACAAAAAGATTCACGTGGACCTGAAGATTGTTGGAGGCAAGAGGATGCGCCTTGAGAGTATTGTTGAGAATTACACTAGGACCGAGGAGTGATTTATTTACAGAGTAACTGTTAGCAGACTTGAGCGGGGGTCGCCTAGCCTGGTAGGGCGTGGGATTGCTAATCCCATGTCCGCAAGGACCCGTGGGTTCAAATCCCATCCCCCGCGCCTTTTTGTTGGGGGTAAAGACAGAGACTGTTTATTTGACCTTTTTAGACTGGTCGGAGACAAATTTTAGAAAATTTGAAAAGACAGAGCGCTTCCGTTTGACCTTTTTTGTATAATCATGTAATGGAAACAAGTTTCGTCTTATGCACGTATTGTCTTGTTGCAAACCTGTCCGCAGTTATCGCATGTCCAACTAATCATCTTCTTAGAATCCATTCCATAATCTTCCTGCTTTCCTAACATCTCGAATTTGGATTCTTTTAACAATTCTCCACAATTCTCGCATCTCATTGCGCACTTTAATCATCGTTCATTGAATTTAGGTCTTTGCAAGTCTGGTTTTGCTGATAAAATTCAATGTGTGATCTGTTTTCTCATATGTGTCTTTTCGTGCTCAATTACCTTGAAAAAAGTGTCAATCCAGCCAACCCATCGAAAATTACAGTCTTTACAGTTATAGATCATTCTTAACTCTTATCATCTTCTGACTTTGCGGTCTCAGTGACTGTCTTTTGTCTCTGTCTTAATTTCGAAAATAGATTTTTTAACATGCCTAAATATAGCGTTACTCACATATAAGGCAAGTAAGGTTGGCAAAAAACTTAGGCATAGCTGAGTAGTTACTTCAGACCTTCACCATGGATATGCAAACTCACACCACTATGCTATGCTAATTACACCGATACATCATATGAACGCAACAATGAGCCAGTTAATTAGGCTGAATGATGTTTAATGGTGTAGTGAATTCCGCATCGTTCTGGCCTAAAAAAGTCTGCTCTGACTGCAAGCGAGTAAAATGCAAAAAAGGGTGCAATTGCGATTGTCATTGGAATCCATGAATGTTGTTGAAAATCTGATACCTGTTGTTTAGATAGACTAGTGTGGTTTTTTGAAAGTATTTTGCACATCCGACAAATGTATGCAGTATATTTGGAATTTTAAACAAATATGCACAAATTATACATATAAATCAATAAATTCACAATAATATAAAGCAACACTATATATGTGTTAATTGCTATAGAATAACATGAGTTATTGCGTGGATTGTAGAGACTTGACATTTGTTTGTTGTAATCTTGAAAAAAAGATAACGCGTGATTGTGTAGATGCGCAGAAAGAATGTCATGGCCCAGTGTTATTGCAAAAAACACATGCTGGTGCAATAAGCGTTTGACAACTGCGTACGTTTTGATAAACTGTGAGCTTGGCTCTGAGGAAAAAGTGTTTTCAGAATTAAAACTGATCAACAAGATAAAAGAAACACGTGAAGTGTTTGGCGCATATGATATTATAACAAAAATCGAGGCATCCTCTGCAGAAATAATCAAGGATATAATAGCTACAAAAATTCGAGGTATGGAAAGAGTTCGTTCTACCCTAACTTTGATGGGCAGCGAGAAGGAACAAAATTAGAGAAAAAATACTGGAATGACAATCATGCAAGCTTTGAACGCTAATGGCAAATGTACTAGATGCGGTGGCCCATTGCTCACGGACGGATCTACTGGTGAGCAATTCTGTCAAAAATGTGGTAATGTGGTAGTGGAATGCATCGAAGATTATCGCCCGGAAAGACGTTCGTTTTCTGATGACTCTGTTGATAAAAGTAGAACTGGAACACCGAACTTACTTGCAATACATGATAGGGGACTGTCTACAACAATAGGAACTGAAAGTAGAGATGCAACAGGAAAATCTCTCTCAACTCTGATGAAGCAAAACATGCGACGCCTTAGAATTTGGGATAGCCGCAGTCAAACCCACGAATCGGCGGGCAGAAACCTTAGAGTAGCATTCATAGAGCTTGACAAACTAAAGGACAAACTCACACTTTCCGATTCAATAACTGAAAAGGCTGCCTATATCTACAGAAAGGCAGTTGGCAAAGGCCTTGTCCGAGGCAGATCCATTCCAGAGGTTCTGGGAGCGGCCGCGTATGCTGCATGCAGAGATACTGGAATTCCGAGGACGCTAAATGATGTATCGGTGGCACTTAACATTAAGAAAAAATCCATCTCAAAGAGCTATAGAATGCTTGTCAAGGAACTGGATCTAAAAATGCCCGTGGCCGATTCTATAATCTGTATCTCCAAGATAGCAAGCAAAATCAATCTTGATGAAAAAGCAAAGCGACACGCACTTGAAATACTCAGAGATGCAAGTGATATGGAGATAACTGCAGGCAAGGGGCCGATGGGACTTGCAGCAGCTGCAATATACATATCATGTTTGAAATACAACATCAAAATATCACAAAGAGAGATCTCTGTGGCATCTGGTGTTACTGAAGTGACGATACGAAACAGATCACATGGCCTGAGCAAATCGCTTACCCTTTGACAACAAAACATCTATCGAACTGTATCTAGATGGTCAATTTGTTCGCAAAACGATAGTTGTCTATCTACAATATGTGGTACATACGCATACTGAATAATGACAAAAACAAAAAGTAATGCGGCAAATCAAAAAAACAACAAGACAAAGCCTGAAAATCTGATGAAAAAGGAATATTTGGAATCATATATGGAATTAAAAAAATCCATCCTTGAGAGTCAGAAAGTCTAGAAAAGGAAACTGACATGATGGTGGATAAGGATGCCTGCTCACACAATGCCAAAGTCAAGATGACTGACTTCAAAGACAGATACGAGCGCACTAAATGTCATAAGTTCATCGTTTACGATGCATCACTACCAATGATGTCTAAACCATATTGATGATGCATCTAAAGTGAGTTTAAGACTGATTGTATCGTTTGCTTTCATAATAGGTTGCAAATTAGGCACATAGATTACGAACTATTTTATTCAATGACTATGTATTGATGTTGTGGTAATTATCTGGATTGGAATTGGCATAGGAATCCTACTTGCGGCAATTCTGATAAAAAAGATAATCACCACATCCCCAAGAACACCACTCAAATTCGGCATGCGTTGCAACAAATGTGGATACAAAACAAATGGCTTGAAATGCCCGCGCTGTGAAAACGCACCTGACCATCAGCGATGGAAATAAACGGTGCGTCTTATTACATGGAGAATCTATATATGGTTACGCTCGGCTGAGTGGTCGTTGCTTGTAATTTCTTGATCTGGTCCGTAGCTTTGCCTTACAACACGGACAGTGAATGTTATGCGCTTCAAAAAAACATGAACATAGTGAGCATCTTTTTGCACCGTTTTCATAACGGCCAATTATCTTATGGAATTTGCAGATGCCTTTACAAGTAAACGTCATTCGTACTCCAGATTTTGTGTTCTAATCAGCTCGCAAATGTGAAAAACGTCATGGTCTTTTGCTGTTTTTCATTATCTGTGTATGGCTTGTTACATTCTACACATTTTGCCGAGTCGATATTTGCGTCAAAACTAATCTCGCCTATGCACTTGTCACATATGCTGCATCTGACTATCTTGGTATCGTAAATATTCATAATGGTCTAACATATGCGTCAAAATAAGAGATTGCTTAACATTGTTAATCAGAGGTTAAAAATTGTTATTCTCTTCTATAAATATGGAGCCGCTTAGCGTACTCTTTGATCATAAATGCAATATGCTATTACAAGAAAGGGAAATACTATTTGCAGGATTAATTAATAAAAATGGGAAGATCATTTCCGGCGGGTTCAAACCTGGCATAAATCTGATCGGTGAATTTGAAAGGGAAATGGTGTTTATGGAACACGTTTTGATGGCAACAATGAACAAAGACTTTGATGGGTGTCTCGGCCGTATATTGTATACTGTATCAAAAAGAGAAAAAGTAATCATGATTAATTTTTCAATAGGCTCGTTTTTGTTTTTGGTTGCAGTCGATCCAATGGAAAATGTTGACAAAGAAGTTACAAAAATTCAAAAAAGCCTTGACAACCTTGCATTCTGTGTTTGATGTCGTAAAGTTACATATGGGAAATCAGACAATCCAAAGATAATATATCCTTGAATTGTTATTATGTGTCTGTGACAAGAATAGTAAAAAAGGACGCAACCAGTCCGCTTGAAATTAAAGTCGGTGGAGAGTCAAAATGGATATGCATGTGCGGACTATCGGAGAACCAACCATTCTGTGATGGCTCCCATAAAAAAACTGCAGGCGAAGAAGCTGGCAAGATCTACTTTTACGAAAAGGACGGAACAAGAAGACAGGTATCAATTTAGGAGTGCATACCGTGCAGGGCAGATAGGCGATATTCGGTGAAATTCTGTCTGCAGTTACCCTCAGCTATTTCTGTATCTATATTGGCGTTGGATGCTTAAATTTAATAGACGACTCTGTGATTGCTGAATAATGGGCAGACGAAAGACACAGAAAATCATCAAAACAGCCCCAAAGAACGTAACTACAGGCTTGTGCCCAAAATGCCAGACTGTGGGCAGAATCTTCCTGATTGGCCAAGTAGGCGCCGAGCATGCCAAATGCGCAGCCTGCAACCAGGAATTTGATTTGTAATAGCTGACTGAACTGCTTCAAAAATTAACCCATAAATTTTTAAGCTCTTTTTCTAATGATACAGCAGACATGGCTTCAACTGAGGGCGAGACAATTTATGAGCGCGTGGCAAAGCTAGAAGACGAGATTGCTTCATTACGAAATGAGGTGGATGTACTAAAAAAGGCGCTCAGAAACAAACTTGCAAGACATGAAATCTCACAAATCAAAAAAGGCAAAGACATCACGTCGATTATTGATTAATCTTTTCTCTAATTTCCCGTATCATTTCCAATACAAAATCGACATCGGGTGCTTCCGGTGCGATCTCAAGGTACCTGTTAAGATATCTTAACGCCTCCTCGTTGTGCAGCAACCTGTATTCTAGTATTCCCTTGTCGCGGATTTCATCGGGTGCTTCCGGCTCTACTGCAAGTATCATGTCTGCGCATCTCATTGCTTTCTCGTAAGCGTACGACTGGGAGTACGAGTTTTTCAAATTTCTTATTATTCTGACCAGTATTTTGTCCTCTGGCAACTCATCCAAAAACTCTGGCTCAAACTCTATCTCCTCGCCAAAATTTCTGAACAAAATATCCTCAAGATCCTCAATGTCAAGCAGTCTGCCTCCTTCAAACGGGTCCAGTATGATATCTTCTCCATGCTTTACAACAACATGGCTTGGGAATCCGCAGATGCGCAAATCAAGTCCTATCTGTCTTGCAACCTCTACATAGATAATTGAGAGTGTGATTGGTATGCCTCTTTTTTTCTCAAGCACCTCGTTTAGAAAATTATTCTTAGGATCGTAATAGTCCTCTCTATTTCCATGAAAACCCAGCGTCTGAAAAAGATGCTCGTTGAGCATAGATATCAGATATGTGGGATTTTTCACATCCGAGAGAATCATCTTGAGCGATCTTGCAATCTCGTTTATCTTTTCGATCTCATCATTCACTTTCAGTTGTGGGTATTCTAGCAGCTGGGCAAGCTTGAGGCATTTTTCAACAAGATTGTATCTTGCATCGCTTGAGAATGACACCCATTCTGCCACAAACGGGTCGAATTTCTGGCTCAAATCCTGCTCAGGTACCTTTGATGATCTTTAAGCTCGCGCGTAGTTGGCGGGTTTTTTATCAAAATATTGAACGTATTCTTGCCGTGACTTGAATGGACTGCCGAAACAAGATCCTTTCCCATGTGCTTTCGTACCGTGTATGATGATATGTCCGTTCCCATGAACATGGTAAGATATTGGTGAAAGTCACTATCCTCCTTTAGTATGTTCTGCACGCAGAATTCTGCCATTCCCTCCATCGTGGAAAAGATTGCATGGTGCTTTTGGATTGGCGCAAGCCATCTCTGATAAATCTCCAAAAGCTGAGGCACCATCTGGGATATTCCGGGGTCCACTTCAACCTTTGTGAATGTCATCACGTCGGGACCAAGAACATTTACAATGAAATTGTCCGGGTTTAGCATGAAAAACAGGTTGGCCCTCTTTGCAATGGGGAACTCGTCTGGGACATCGGGGAGCTGAAGATATTCTGAAAGCCTCGCAACCGTGGAATCATTCAGATCGAGGATGATTTTTGCAAGCTCCTCGTTTATCCTATTTACCTCTACTACTGCAGCCCTGTTCCCCTCGTATAGGTTTGTCTGAATGGAGTGGGTTATCTCTTCTAGCACAGTCATTTTCAGAGCTCCGATGTATCCTGCCTTTACTGATTCATATCGTGCATCAAATGGCTGACCTTGTTTGTAAAGTATTATTTGCGGATAGCTCGTAAGAACAAAATTATTAAGGTAAATCGTTCCATCAAGATAGTCACCATAGGTGGTGGATATTTTGGAAATGTACGACTTTGCATAGGTGGAATAGACTAGAAATTTTGCAATATCGCCTTTTATGACGCTAACTAGCTGCTGCCTGTCTTCCTTTGCGAGCGCGGCAAAGAGATCGTCTACAAAAGCCCTTGACTGTGGACTCGAGAATACTTTGCGCCCTTTGATTTTTTTTAATTCCTCAAGTCCCGGAAACTGTATCTTCACACTATCTGGCACGGAAATGCCAGTAAACTCGAAGAGTTTTTGCTTCAGTTCCGGCGCAATCTGGCTAACTATCTGTTCTGGAGTATCAAATCTCGCACTAAACTCGGAGTCTTCGGAAATTCTTGAGGAGAGTCGAGCAATGTCTTTTTCCTCATTTGTCTCAACTGAGATCTGGTCAAGAAGGGCGTCTGCAAACTCTTCAAGCTCAGTCATTATTGGTTGAGCTTTTTTGTTCTAATTTAACATTAACTGGGTTTGCAAAATAAGTATTAATGCAAACTGCGATCCTTACAATTTACTTTGCATGAGTATAGTCTAAAGCATCTAAGATGCATCAAATGTTTAGGCAGGCTTGAAGCTGACATCTTGAGCCAAGGCTTTGAGATCGAAGAAGGATTCCTGCACTGCAAAAACTGTGATACCAGATTTCCCATAATAGACAAGATTGCAATTCTGCGGGATCTTGGTAACTATCTGTCTGTCAGGCCAAGACTTGGCGGGGAGTTGGTACTTGTCTCGAGGACTGATACGATGAAATCTTTCGTAAAAAAGGCGTTGGCGCAAATTAAGAGAGGACAAAAGGATCTTTCAGTAATTGAGAAAAGGTGGGCACAAATCTATGCAAAAAACAGGAACTCTAAATTTTACATGACAATCAAGAATGTTTTTGATTCTGCAAATATTACTGGCACTGCAATAGAGCATGGATGCTCTATTGGAATAATTGCAGAGTATCTGGCAAGGACTAACTTGCATGTGTTTGGAATTGACAGATCATATCATGCTCTATCATACGCAAAAAAATCATACACGGAGAATCTGGACTATTTCGTGGCAGACTCGCAAGAGCATCCATTTGGCAGATCCAAATTTGACATTGTGGTAGCTCTGAACCTGTTTGAGCTAATCGAGCCGACACCACTGCTAAAATTACTCTCACGCCAGGTTGCATGGGGCGGACTACTTGTTATTTCAGATCCATACGACTATGAACGGGGAGAAAGTTCTGTAAAGACGCCGCTACGAGAGGACTCTGTGCGAGCCGAACTTGAAAAAAACGGGCTTGCGGTAACAAAAGATACAACAAAACCGTCGTTTATTCCATGGACCTTGAGACTGTATGACCGGGCCATACTACAATACAAAGTTGATCTTATCATAGGAAAAAATAATCGCAAAAGGCATGCCGCTAAAATAAAGTCATTTTGATATATTGTTACAGTATAGTTCAAAGCAACAGCGTTCTGTCAGTCTGCGATAATAACAGACCTGTCCCCTACCTTTTGCAGACTGACAGATAATTTGGGGAATATTTTTTAAACTATGAAAAAGAGCCGAATTTATGGGAAAGAACAAAAAACCTGCAAAGAAATCAGGCGGTACAAAATTTATCATAATAGGAATAATTGCCGCAATAGTGGCGGTGGGAGCATACAGCGCTATTAACGGCAATACCAATTCTGGCTCACGCCTCTCACTTGATACCTCCAAGGGCTCCCCGATATTAGGTTCCGAATCCGCACCGGTAACAATTGTAGAATTTGGAGACTACCAATGCCCATTCTGCCAAAGATGGAACATTAACACAAAACCGCTGGTTGTAAGAGACTATATCAACACAGGCAAGGTAAACATGATCTACATGGACCTTATGGTTGTGGGGGCTGACTCTCTTAAAGCGCATGCTGGAAGTTATTGCGCCGAAGAACAGGGGCTTTATTGGCAGTATCATGACTTTTTGTACGCAAATCAGGGACATGAAAATGATGGCTGGGCAAACTCGCAGAATCTAAAAACGTTAGTATCTCAAATGGATGGCATCGACGCACAAGCGTTCTCACAATGTCTTGATTCTGGCAAATATGAAAGCAGGGCAAAGGAGAACAATAACATTGCAATGAAGGCCGGTGCAAGATCTACTCCATCGTTTATAATAATTGGCCCCGACGGAAAAGGCACACAAATAACAGGCGCGCAGCCATATTCGACATTTCAAGAAGTAATAGAGCAAAAATTAGCCGCTTAGCTACGATGGTATACTGGTACATTCTTTAATACACACATCATAATTGAGCCTAAAATTGAGTTCAAAAATTATACTAGTGGTGGTAGTTTTTGAACAGTACGAAACCGTAAACGTGTAGAAGGTGGATTCACACTACTTGCATTCGCTGCCCTCAAATTCTTGTTTTTGAAACCAATTATTTGAACCTCATGACGCTAACATAATAGATCAATTTTTCATTTTATCGCCTTTTATCTGCAGCACAAACTGTAAATCAAGAATTCAAGTTAAATGGTTCGTAGATCGATTGAATTGCATTCTTTATCAGCCGCAACCAAAAGTTTTCTGTCTGACGAAACAAGCAACGAATTGGTCTTCTTTGCAGTATAGATGTACAGACAGTCATAGAAATGCAACCCAAGTTTTAAGGACATACCAAGTATGTTTGGCAAAACATTCCAATCATCACTTGAGATCTCTATTGGAACTCTTATGAGGTTCTCATATGCTTCCACTGCATATTCTTTTTGCACGATGCGCTTTCGAACCATCTTGTATAGCACACTTCCCACCTCATGATAAATTATACTTGGAGCAAACAGGATTGTCTTTGGGTCTGAAATAAGATTAACCGCATTATGTGAGTATTCTTCCTCAACCACCAGCTTGACAAGCACACTGGCATCTACAGTGTATCTCATCGTTTTTCGCGAGTTTGCCTAACTAGTGCTTCGGAAGTGTATGATGTTTTGTTCTTTGGGACTTTGCTTTTGGCTCTAAATTCAAGGAAATCTGCAATACCTTGTTTTCTTTCATATTCTTTTATCTTGCTCTCTATTGTCTTTCTTAGCACTTCACTCCATTTTACATTCATGGAGCGCATCTTTTTCTTAGTACGCCTTGATACTTTGACTGAGACAACGGCGGTATTGGTATCTTGCATAATGATGTAATGGCGTTCTTGATTATTAAGTATTACCGATGGGTAGACTTGATAGTATTACCGTTCTTATTTCATCTGGTTTCAACGTATCATCTTTTAGTATGAAAATCATATCAATTTTATATGTGCCGGGGATGGGCTGACATTATTCACATTTACTGCCCTCAGTTTCTTGTTTTTGAAACCAGGCATTCTATTTCCTAATGTGCCAACACAGGGATAAGTTTTTCTTTTTTATACAAAACACATTGAAACTTTACATGATTCGATTTCTACAGAATATAGCATGTCAATTCGCTTAACGTTTCTTTCTTTTGAGCATGTCAGCTTCTTTGATGCCTTCAAAATCAGGGTCACCGGTAAGTACTCGTGCATTCGATGACCTTGCCGTCTGCAAAACGAATGCATCCCCAAGGCTAAAATTCGGTCTCCGCTTCTTAATGGACGAATGCAATAAACCGACATTTTTGGCAAAATTCTCATCGCCTACTATTACTTTCGATAGGGAGATAATAGAGTCAAATGCAATAGAAGGATCTTTTCCCATCCTGTTTACTTTAGATACTACCTCTGCTACGGTTACGATGTTGGTGAGTGCATTGCCACCTTCAATGCTTGGTTTTGCTTTGTTGCCAAGCTCGCTCCCATCCAAATACTCCATCCATGCCCAAGAATCAATGACGTATTTGTTCATCCATCTCATCCTCTCTGGTCATAGATCCAACCCCCTTAAGTGAACCAAACCCGCTTTTCCTTACCTTACTTATCCTCAATCTGACCATCTCGCCTTCATGGATATCTTCATCTTCTGCTACCTCCTTTGGTATTCTGACTATCAGAGAGCCACCAAGCTTTCTGGCTTTGGCTAATGTTTCATGCATGATTAAGATAACACGCACATATATTTAACTATTAATTTAATTTTATTATCTTTTATATTTAATTAGTGTTAAAAATAATTGTATATGCCGGGGGGAGCTGACATTACTCGCATTCGTTGCCCTTGGTTTCATCCTTTTGAAACCAAGCAATCCAATCTTTAATACACTAACATGATGATAAGTTTTCACATCATGAGTGGTTTAGTTTTTCTAAAACAGAATACAATTTTACTCAAAAGTAATTTTGTTTATTAACCAATAGCCATAGTATACCTCATGCTGGTGTTAGGAGATAGCAAAGACTTTACTCCAGTATACAAGTCGCTCTCAGATAACGATTCAAGAAAAAAACGAATTAGAGACGTTAAAGTTGCATTAGAAAATGATCAAATCATCGGGGATGCAATTCCATTTGATAGATGGCCCAAAAAGTTTCGCAAGGAATTTGACTGCTTGTATCGTTTCAGACTATCTGACTCAGATAGATTACTATATACTATTACGGTGGACACACAAACCAACCAGAAAATAGCCCTGATGCTAAAAATAATACCTCACAAGGAATACGATAAGCTTTTCAAGTATTAGTACGTATATCTATTATACGTATATTTTATATATCTTTATGTACTATTACCAAAATAGATTGAAAGTATTAACAGATAATCAAAAAAAGACGCACAAGCCATATCTTGGAATTGTAGAATATCTGGACTTCCTCTTAAAAGAGACAAAAAAGGTCAATCCTACAATACGAAATGTCGCAACCGTAGCCAAGATAATCTCTGAGAACAAATACTTTGAGACAAAAAGCCAACTGAATAAAAGATTGCCAAAGGCAATGCAGTATCCAACATTTAATTTCATACTGGATTATCTACAAAAAACCAACATGATACAGCTAAATACTGATGGCTCTATAGTATGGATCTATCCAACCAGTCAAAAACTAAAGAGGAGAATCAGTCAGGCAAAACCCCTCTAACCTTGAAATCTTGAAATATCTGGGTAGGTGCCACCAACTCTTTCATTACACCAAGACGATCTTACTTTCAAATCTTACTCCTATTCTCATCTGCGATATTTCGCCAGGTCTGAACGCTCCTTCGAACATACACATAACCATCGACTTGTCTCCCATTGGAAATCTGCTGACAGCTGGTATGGCTCAATATAGAAACAAGTTCATCTGGTGTTAGCAAATCATCTGCCTCTACATCTGGTCTGTATTCGCTATCATACTTTGATGGTCTTATCCATCGCACCTCATCAACATAATCAGTATCAAAAGTCCTTTCTCCAATCTCTCCAGTCTTTGCAAAGTGCACCAGTCTTAGAAGAACAAGTGCAAAGGCTCTCTTTGACTCTCCTTTGTAATTGTGCGAGAGGATCTCTGCTAGGATTGATTCGCAGTCCTTTTTTTGTGCATCAACCGGCTCACATTCATTTTCTCAAACAGTTTCAACAAGGTAATGACACGATCGCCATAGAAGGCGCTCCTCCCATCTATAAGTCCTGCAAGTTTCAGCTTTTCGATGAATCGTATTCCGATCTCTCCTTGCTCAAGTTTTGCTAGTCTGTTTTTGCAGCTTGCCGCCGATGCAGCATAGTTGTGTATGTCGTGTATCTCCTCGTACTGCAGCGCAAAGTGTCTTTTTTTCACCTTATTATCAAATGATTCATTATGAGTTAAGGCCGAATCGGGCTCTTTTTGGGGTGGGCAGTGCATCCGAATGTGTAATGCCGGGGGTGGGTTTTGAACCCACGACCTCCAGATTATGAGTAATGCCCTTTTATCGGAGGGATAGAAGACTGGCACTCTAACCAGGCTGAGCTACCCCGGCACTAAAACGGGCTAATTGCATGGTGCAATTAAATGATTCTGCAAATAGTAACTCAAAAACTTTGAATTATCAACTGACTTACAAAACATATGAGATGGTCTGGATGGCCATTGACAGCTATTGCGATTACTACCTCCATTCTTGTCTCAGTCATTCTATTCAAGTATGGGATATTCTTGTTCTTTTTACCTTTGATTTTTGTACCTTTTTTACATTTTTTTAAGACAAAAAAGAAACTATGTCATGTCTGCGGACATGTGTCTGTAGGTAACTATTGTCCACAGTGCGGCGCAAAGCTTGACTTATTGTGATATCACGTCTTTCCACTTGGCGTTTACATTTTTGACCCAAAGGAATTTTTTTTGCAGGGATGCAGTGTATAGCTTTTCCCAATCTGCCTTTACTTCGTCAGTCCATGCCTTAAAGACGCGCGGGTCGATATAGTTTCGAAGCGAGGTTCCAAGATTATAATCGCGAGTTCTTTCCGCAAGGTCTATTGCAAGTTTGAGCTTTTCCTCTCTTTCCTTTAATCGCTCTTTTTGCTTTTCGGTCTTTGGTTGCATCTCTTTGAGCTTCTTTAGTGTTTCACGTTTTTTCTGTAACGTTTCTTCAAAGTTCTTTGGAATGGTTCTTTTGTGGTTGCACATCATAGCTGCCTGCAGATTTGCCATCTTTGCAATGTAGAGTTTTTCGTTCTCTGTCTTGTCCTTGACATCAAGCTTGTTCTTCAGGTATTCTTTTACCTGTGTCGTTGCAAGGTATGTTCTGAAGACCTTGGCAGTCATGCCCTTTACTATGCTTCCTAAGAACGCATTAACATGTCTTGATGTAATACCGTCAAATATCTCGTCCTTTGGGAACTTGTTTGAGACCAGCTTTTTGAGGTTATCATATAGCACCATGTCGTTTCCTTCTACCTTGATGGTCTCCTCCCACCTTACAGAGTCTTTTCCAAGAAAATCAAAATGTATTGAACCATTGTCAAGTTTGATATGCTCCTTTCTTAGGGTGGTGGCGCCTACAGTATCTGCCTCATCAGGGTCTTTTTCGTCTCCGACCCTCATCGAAGTTCTGTATATCAGATAGCAGACAGTTGCTATCTTTGAAATTTTAGGATCCTTACTCTTCATTCCAGAAATTATCTTTTCTTCAACCCTTTTGATCTCCTTTCCAAGCTTTGCAGCCTTGTCATATTTTGCCATGTCGCGTTCCTGCTTTAGTCCTGCCGTATCGGCAAGCCAAACGTACTTTATCTTACCTGAAATGAAATCATCCCAGCACGCAAGCCACATAGAATCGTGCTCGTGCACTATTTTTTTCCAGTTGCCTGGGGGCACTTTGGCGTCCTCACCAAGATTCAGCGTAACGTCTTTGTGGGTTATCTTGGGCTTCCATTTTCCACGCAGTGGATGGTCTCCGCGCCCTATGAATATTCCAGGGGGCTCTGCCATATAGTTGGCAACTTCTACCTCGGAGCCGTCAAGTATTGCCTTGCCGTATATTGCCTTCATCTTCTCGCGCATCTCTTTTCTTTTTTGCGCAAGGGCTTTTTTCTCCTCCTTTGACATCAAAAGCCTTGCGTCCTTTTCCTTGTCGACTACCTTGAACGCCTCGCTAAGGTCAATGTCAGTGATCTTCAGATCCTTGTATTTTCCATCAAAGGTGGCAGCAAAATCGGCAACAAAGTTTTTTTGAAATACTGCGTCCTTTACATACGGGGTATCTTTTTTCTTTGCCCACTGGTATATCATCTCCTCCTGCAGTATGTTGAGCTTTACTGGTTGACCCTTTATCTTTACAGTAATTCCGCGACTTTCATAGTCTGGCGGAAAGATTATCCCGTTATGCTGTAGTGTTTTCCATTTCATAATTCATCATTTTGAGCCTAAATTGAGGACTTTGATAAAATCTGAATACATTGAGTATATCAAGTTAACCTATCTTGGACAAGTGCAGGCTAGAAAAGCTCTTTTTTTAGATAGTTTTCGAACTCAATGTCAGTTTTCATCTTTTTTGCTTCCAGGAACATTATGGCATCGTTGCCTACCGGATAGCGTGGAAGCGGATTTTTCTCTTTTAAAGCCTTGACTATGACATCGGCCACCTCTTTTGGCGGCGTTCCCATCTCCATCATCATCTTGATTCCACCTACTACCTTGTTTGTTATGTCCTTGTAAGGCGAGTCTGGCTTTGGCGCGCTTGGCATCCTCATGGCATTGAGAAAATTTGTTTTGATAACGCCTGGTTCAATTATTATGGTGTTTATACCAAACGGAGACATTTCATACCTTAGCGATTCGCTTAGCCCCTCTAGCGCAAACTTTGAGCTGATGTATGCGGGTGTTCCGGGAAATCCTATTCTGCCTGCAACCGAACTGATGTTTACAATTGTACCTGACCCCTGCTTTCGCATTATGGGTGCGACTTGTTGAATGAGTCTTATTATTGAAAAAAAGTTTGTCTCAAACTGCTGTCTTATCTCATCCAACGTGAGATCTTCAAGACATCCGAATATGCCATAACCTGCATTGTTTACTAGCACGTCAATTCTTCCTACTTCTGACATTATCTTGGATATGGACGATTTTACAGATTCTGGTTTGTCTACATCCAACTGTATTGTAGAGATTGGAAGATTTTCCTTTTTTGCAGTATTCAAAAGCGTTTCTGCTTTTTTTAAATCTCTCATTGATGCAAATGTCTGATATCCATCTCTTGCCAGAGCTAACGAAGTCTCAAACCCAATCCCGCTTGAGCTTCCAGTAACAAGTGCGACTTTTTGCATATTTTAATGCGGTTCTGTTATTAATTAAATTCTGCTATACTAGTGGTCGATCCCCTTCTGCAGGCTCTATCATGTCTATTCTCTCACCATTGTTTATTCTCTGCAGTATCTCAAGAGATGCTTTCTTGTGCAAAAACTCATTATTGTTTCCACATCTGTACGAGAACGTGCATCGTGGGCATCCTGATTCGCCAGTACACGGACATTCCTTGACTATGAAAAGGCTTCGCTCAAATGCCTTCTCCAGTCTGTCGTAGAGTGCCTTACTTGCGCCATTGCCTCCTATTGCCCCATCATATATGAAGATAAGACCTGATGTGCCAAGCGATATACCGCCAAGATCTTGTGAGACGCCTCCAGTTACCATGTTACTTCCCTCTATTATGACATGTTCTGTGGCATGGTAGCCACTGGCCTCGGTATATTCGGGATTCTCTGAGCTCTGAATCTGGTCCTGCGGCCTTGGAACATGGATTGCTATTCCCTTTGTAACAAAGTCATATTCTAGAGGATTCTCTAGTAGAATTTTCTGCCCCTGTGTTACTTCTTGGCCAAGCTCGATGTTGGCATAACCGTAGACGCGCTTTTGTATGTGAAGTTTGCAAAAACACGTTTCAATCCCGAACACTCTTCTTTTCTCGTAAATAGTCTCTATTGTAGGCCATTCCTCAGTTAGCGCCTTGGTATAATACGGGTAGTTTTTTGGGAGTATAGCAAGCTTGGCATATTGCTTATTTGGATAGTCAAATTCGACTACCCTGTAGCGCACACCTGCCAGAAAGTAGATTGCTGATTGATGCAGCTCCTCCAGTGCCATTGGAAGAACCCTTTCACCAATCTTTTTTTCACCATGATAGATGTCAATAGACCTGCCTATTCCCCTTATGCTGTATTCTCCCTGAATCTGCTTTATTGCGGCATAGTTGGGCGTGTATCTGTTCTCTTGCAGGAAAAGTTTTCCTGCCTCAAGATGTCTGCGTATTGTGTCCGAATGCTCTGGCATTTCATGCATGGCAATAGGTTTATCGCAAGCCATGGCAAGCACATGAAATTCTTCTACAAACGGATTCATGGGATCAATGTATGTTTTTTCCACATCCTCAAAATAATCCTCTGGATGGTTTTTGTAATATTGTGAGATTGGATCGTTCCCAAGCGCTAAAAATGCAAATCCTCGTTGCCCCTTTCTTGCAGCCCGCCCTATTCTCTGCATCAGTCTGTTAACTGGAATCGTTGATGAAATCACACCATCGACATTTCCGATATCTATTCCAAGCTCGAGTGTGGGAGTACAAGAAACTGCAGATATCTTGTCTTCCTTGAATGCTTTTTCGACAAAGCTTCTATAATTTGCCATCAATCCTGCACGGTGTACTTTGATATTGATTTTTTTCTTTTTTGCCTGTATTGCGACAAGCTCGGCGTTTAGATGTGAGTTGCTAAATACCATTGTCTTGTGTTTCTTTACTGTGAGCTTTTCTAATAGTTCGACCATCAATGTTCTCTGAGTCCGAAGTGACGGAAATATCATGACAAAATCCGTCTCTCCTTTCTTGCCGGTGCCTGTAATTTGTGTCATGTTCTCCCCAAACAGTTTTTCGCAGAATTCCTTTGCATTGTCTAGTGTGGCCGATGATGCTACAAATTGGATCTTTTTGCATACGCGCTTGAGTCTCTTTATGATATAGTGGGCGTTTGAGCCAAATATCCCCGAATAAACATGAGCCTCATCCACTATCAGAAATCTCACGGTTGCGAGCAATGATGCAAACTTTGTTCTGTACATCAGATGGTAGTGCAACACATCAAAGTTTGTCACTATTATCTGGGGAGGATTGTCAATAATTTCTATCCTATCTTTTTGCTTTGTGTCTCCGTCAAACACTTCGGCCCTGATTCCAGCACTTTTTGCCATCTCCTGAATCTTTGGAAGTTGGTCGCGTGCAAGGGATTTAGTGGGATACACAAATATTGCCTGGATGCCACTTGACTGTCTCTTATTAACTATTTTTTGTATTACTGGAATGGTAAAAGCTTCTGTTTTGCCGGACGCAGTAGGAGCAGTAATTACAATGTTTTTCCCAAACATTATCTCCTTTATAGAGTCCTCCTGGAATCTGTAAAAATAGGAAATCTTCTTTTCTGTCAGATATTTTATAATGCCGTCATCAAGGCCGAATTCGTCAATTGCAGCACCCACTTCTGGCTCAGGCGATTTTATCTGGGTATAGTATGATATGTAATCCTTGTCTGAAAACAAGACTTCTTTTGTTATCTGTTCTGGAACAAAAGAGCCGATCATATTGTCGACTTCTTTTCTGTCTCGTATGATGCCAGCGTTCTTAAGGTCTGAGTTTAGCTGTCTTTTGTTGGGGGTTTCTCCATGATCGTATCTTGCAAGAAATTCTAGGTATATCTCATCAGGGTTTTTTGTATATTCTATGATGTCTTGGAGCGAGCAACCAGAGCAGGTAATCATGAATTTTTTATTGAATGTTTTTTGTATCTGGATGGCCGTATTGCATCTGGGACAGGAATACCTCAACTATCTCGTCTCTTTTAGGTGTGGTATGGATATATTGTTTGGTGGTACTGGGCATATACGGAAGATTGTGCACCTGTACTGTGTCATACCTGGTAGATCTAGTCAACCTTAACTCAGTAATTATGATAATATGATAAACTCGTCCTAGTTATCTATCAGAATTTGTTCTTATAGACCATGGGAAGTAGCGCCGGTAGCTATGTACGAGGCGTAGCTGCAATTCACAGAAAATACCAGACAGCCCTAAAGCGCGCAAAAAGCAGACAATCAGTTCTTAATGCTTATTGGAAGCACAAAAAAGAATCTGAAAGGCTGCTTGCCAAACATCTCAAAGATGAGATGGCCGAGGTAAAGCGCATCAAAGGCAAGATGGAATACAGATAGAATCATACGGAATTGGGACGCAAGTCCAAATCCGTCCTTTTTGTCTTTAGGCTTTTACGCGATAAAGGTTGTTCTCAAGCCGTTTTCTTGCAAAGTCGTGATATTTTTTTACAATTTCAAATCCTAGGTAGTTTCTTCCCATCATCTTACTTATCATGGCTACCTGTCCGGAACCTAAAAACGGATCAAATACGACATCACCTTTCTTGCTTGAATACTCTAGAATCTTCCTGACTAGTTCTGCAGGCAGTTTGGTGGGAGTTTTCTTATCACCCGTCCAATACTCTCGCTTTATATCCCAGACGTCTTCTTTGTCCTTGTAATGTAGGCTGCGCCCTTCGGGTGTTTTTTGATTCTTTGCAAACCTAGAATACGGATAGAACCTGCGTTTTTTTGGATTTTTGCAAACATAGATGCAATGGTAATGCGAGGTAACAAATTTTTTAGATGTGACGACTCCAAACTGGTACTTCCATATTATGTGGTTTATTGTGGTGAATCCTACATCGTCAAGTGCATTCAATATGTCTTTAAGATTGTTCCAGCCGGAAAATACATACATGCTGCCAGATTCTTTTGTGATTCTAAATGCTTGCTCCATCCATCTTACTGTGAAATTGTAGTAATCTTTCTGTTTTATCTCGTTATATCCCTGCATAACTCGCGAGGCGGTCCTGTTATAGTTCTGCTTTGTAGCTTTAAACTCAATTGCAAAAGGTGGGTCGGTTACAATCAAATCTATTGTATTTGCAGGAATCGATTGCATTCCATCTATGCAGTCCATATTGTATATCCTATTGTTTGCTATTTTTACCAAAAATTTCAGTCCTTTGAAACTACATCGTTGCTTTGAGCTGCCATCTTGTCTGCAATGGCTTTTCTGAGTTCATCATTGGTCATAACAGAAAAATCAATCCCTAATGATTTTGCAATAAATTCCATCTTTTGCCTCTCATTTTGAACTGGTGCGGTTATGTTCAAGTTGGCATTAACTGCACTGCCTAGCTGACTTTGTATTTCGTTTTTTGTCTTGTTGTACTGGCCTACTGCTTTTCCCAGCTTGCGCGTTACATCTGGAAGTCGGTTGGTTCCAAGAAGGGCAAGCAGGCCTACAAATATGATTATGATCCATTCGCTGCCGAGTATGTTCAGCGAATATTCTAGCATGGGTGGATTTACGCCTCACTAAAAATAAAGCTTCGTAGAATATGTCTACATCTATCTAGTATTCACTACACAATTCTACACAATCTACTTAAAGCATTAAAGGCATGCCTGTATTCTAGGTAAGAATTGAAGACATTGCTTGCTGTGTTGCTAATACTTATCGCCGTTTCGATAGCTGTTTTACCAGCCTATGCTGTTGTAGTGGAATTCTCAACTGACAAGACATCTTACAAAAAAGGTGATAAGATAGTATTTTCTGGTAAGGCAGATGCCAACCACGCAGGCAAGATGATCTCAATTAAGATCTATGGGCCAAAAGGAGAGTTTGTGGCCCTAACAGGAGGCAGGACGGATTTTGATTCTGCGATTATAGTTACCCCTCTTGATACTACCAAAGGCAAGTTCGCGGAAAACTCTGCCAAGCAGGGAAAGGGAATATACAATGCAACTGTGATTTACGATGATGAACCACTCTATAAGGGAAAGTGGACAATCTTTGACTTTTCACTTGATGGTTCACCGGTGTCCCCATCGGCTGCAGATATTTTGAATCAACAATCGCAGTCAACACAACAACCGACACAGCCCACACAACCTACCCAGCCGACACAACAACCTACACAACCTACCCAGCCAACACAACAACCGACACAGCCCACACAACCTACCCAGCCAACACAACAGCCCACTCAGGAGCCCACTCCTCCCCAAACACCTACGTGCGGACCTGGCACCCACCTTGAGAACGGCGTCTGTGTTATCACCCAATCCGAACCAAAACCAAAAACCACCCACATACCCGGATTTCCAGATCCTAACAAAGATCCACAGTATTATGTTGATAGATACACCAACGAGCCTGCATACAAAGAATGGTTTGACAGGAACTTTCCAGGGCAGACAATCTATGAGGTGGTAGGGTTACCAGACCCTTCTAAAAGAGAGGTGATAACCACCCACATACCCGGATTTCCAGATCCTAACAAAGATCCACAGTATTATGTTGATAGATACACCAACGAGCCTGCATACAAAGAATGGTTTGACAGGAACTTTCCAGGGCAGACAATATACCAAGTCTTAAAGATTACAGAACCGGAACCTGCACCTGAACCTTCATCATGCGGACCTGGCACTCATCTTGAAAATGGAATTTGCGTATTGGACGAGCAGAAAAAAGGCGGAGGCTGTCTTATCGCAACAGCTGCATACGGAACAGAGCTTGCACCACAAGTACAACGACTGCGAGAAGTTCGTGACAACGTACTAATTGGCACCAGATCTGGGAGTACCTTTTTGGAAGGATTCAATCTGTTATACTATTCATTTAGTCCGACAATAGCTGATTGGGAGCGACAAAACCCAGCATTCAAAGAAACTGTCAAGATTGCATCAGTGCCACTCCTTTCGACACTCTCGATCCTAAATTATGTTGAAACCGATTCAGAAGCAAGCATTCTGGGATATGGTATAGGATTAGTACTGTTGAATGTGGGAATGTATTTTGTAGTGCCCGCACTCATAATTCTCAAAATAAGAAAACTATTCTGATCACGCAGCATCAATTACACTCTTTCGTACTGCATTAAGGGCGGTTATGCCTATGCCAAACACAAAAAACACAAAATATGGTACCGCATTACCTGAAAACTCTGAGATCATGCCTGCTGCAAGAGGCCCCGCCGCCCAGCCTATGCCAAATATTGTCTCATATGCACCTATGATGGCACCAGAAGACTCTTTCTGGGTCTTTTTTAGGATAAGCTCCAACGTCATGGGAAATATTATGCTGAATCCAAATCCCATCAACAGCATTGCCACTGCAAACTCTTCTAGCGAGTTTGAATAAAATGAGAGTAACAGTCCTGCAGAAACACACAGTGTGGATGCAATTAGCACCATGCCTGCGTGCCTTGCCAGCCTCTCAGTTAACGCAAGTGTGATCACTCGTGCTGCACCAAAGACAAAGTAGAGTATCTCAATCTGTGTTGCAGACATACTACGATCGTTTAGGAATGCAGGATATATTGTCAGAATCATGCCAAATGAGGATGCACAGTATATGAGCACTGCAATAACATGGGGAAACCTTTTGATCTGTTTGATGGAGGAAAATGAAAAAGCCGTTCCATACTTTTGGTGACCGTTCTTTGATGCTTGCAATGAAAATATGATTGCAGATGCCATGATGAACGTGGCAATTTGAAACAGCATGCGGTAGCTGACGTCCATGGTTTCAAGAAGAAAAGTTCCTGCAAGTGGCCCTATCATAAAACCCGAGACGAAAAAGCCTGTGAATCTACCTATGTTCTTTACGCGAGATTGAGGGGTGCTAGTGTTGGATATGATAGACTCTGAAGGCGGCCAAAAGAATGCATGCGCAACACCTGTCATAGCACGAAGTGCCATTATCTCGGGAACTGTTTTTGAGAAGGACAGCAGTATCGTGGCTGCAGAGTTTATTATTATTCCAATTGAGAGTAGACTTGCATTGTTGAATTTGCTGAGTAGTACTCCAACCAGTACTGGTATGAACATGTATGGGACAAAGTTCGCAAGTCCAATAAGTCCAAGCTCTGCATATGATGCACCTATCTCGTTTTTTGCGAATATTGGTACGATAGGATTGTGTATGCCATATGATATACCTATGAGCAGTCCGATGGCGTTTACCAGTACAAGCGTTCGGTTCATTTGTAAGCTGCGACCATTATTGCGCCGCCCATAAGATCTTTTTCAAATTCGACGCGTGAAAATTTCTCGAGTAGCATTTTTTCAAGTTTGCTGTTCTTGGGCCATCGTTTGTAAGTGCCATACAATGTGGCAAACTTGAGGCCTAACCTGCCTCCAACTGCAAACGCAATTATTGGAAGAATTGCCCTCAGGTAGAACGTAACACCTGCGCGCGCAATTGCTCCGTCCGGCTTGCCAAGGTCAACTATCACAAAACGTCCGCCATTTTTTAAAACACGGTGAATCTCTGATATGGCAATTTTCAAATTGATTGCGTCACGAAGTGAATAACCGCACAAGACGGCATCAAACTGGTTTTCTCTGAACGGGATGTGCTCAAATACGCCGCATGACATGTCGGGAGTCGTCTTAAACAAGGTACCAGTGTTTTTTAACATGGGAACCAGCGGATCGTATAGTGTGATTGTTATCTTGCCTTCGCATATGCTTTCTGCAGTCTTTGACATGTTGCCAAAACCTGATCCTGCATCTAGAATCGAATCACCGGGATGGACTCTTCCGTTAATGCCACGGTTTCTGTGCTCGATATCTTTTCCAAGTGATATGTATGAATTAACCTTGTCATATACTGGGATTATCTGGCGTAGTACTTCGATTACCTCGCCCCAGTAGCTTCCAAGACCCATTTAGAAGAACACCAAGTTAGGATAATTTGTAGTAATGCGGTTTAGGATTGCTTTGGAAACTTTTGTTTTGCCATCTTTGAGTACTTGTCGATATCTGCATCGGATATTTTCTCCAAGATTTTCTTCTCTTTTGTGACCTTGGCCATCTTGATATGTTTTGTTTCGTCCTTGTACTCTCCTTTTAGGTCTATTGCCGCAATGGCAAGAGCTGCCGCATCGTCAATTGACATCTCGCCCTTGTAGTTTTTCTCCAAAAATGCATTTACATCTTCGGCGCCAGAGCCTATGGCAACAGCTGCGTATGAAACAAACGTGCCGCTAGGATCTGTCACATATACTAGATTTCCACGCTGGTCCACACCAGCAATTATCAACGATACGCCAAACGGCCTTACACCAGAATATTGTGTGTACTGGTGGCACTTGTCCGCAAGGTGCTTTGCTACCGTCTCAACGTCCACTTGCATATCGTAGATTAGTTTGTGACTCTGAGAAAATGATCGTGCATCGTCCACCTGCGTGCGTGCATCTGGGATGTATCCTGCAGCGGCAACGCCAATGTGGTCATCGACCTGAAATATCTTTTGAGTAACACCTGCAACCTGCAATTTGCGAGGTATCTCCTCAACTGCCATAATTACACCATCTTTTGCCTTTATTCCAATTGCCAGAGTTCCTCTTTTAACAGTCTCTATCGCATACTCTACTTGGTATATTCTTCCATCAGGAGAATACATTGTAGGGGTCATATCGTACCCGCGTGCTGGCATCATAATGATTACAGCATCGCCAGTTGTCAATTTAAGCGTTAGTTGGCTCTCTGGCATGGATTTGGAGCAGATTTGGAAATAGTGTTTTAAGTGAGAGCGGCATTTTTGATCGTGTTCGGGAAATGAGCATGGAAAAGCTAGTAGAAATCAAGGAGACAATCAAACAAAAGGCAGGTTCGGCTTCTCGCAAACCGGATCGCGATGCACAAAGACTGTTGCTTTACGTATTTACTGGCACGCGTGGAGGCTTTACACGGCTGCAAATTCTGACACTGCTCTGCAAAAGACCTATGAATACTAACAATATTGCCCTTGAGACGGGCCTTGACTACAAGGCAGTTCAGCACCATCTTTGCATCTTGGAAAAAAACAATCTAGTAACAAAGATGGGGCAAAAATATGGTGCATTATTTTGCATTTCAAACTATCTTGAGGCAAACATACTTGCACTTGATGCGGTTCTGGCAAAACTAGAACAACAATTAAACCGCAAAATAGTATATCTGTAGTCAGATCATGATTGCAATTACTATTGGCTCGTCCTTTTTTACAAACATGCCTACAAGCTTTGCTCTAAAACCGTACTTTTTGTGACGCAACTGGATTGCCTTCTGAGTTTCAGACTCGTTGGCAAATCTTGCTTTTGCAGTAACCCATTCTCCTTTTGGTTCTCCTCTCATGCTGCAGGGCATTATCTTTACGTCTTGGTTGTTTCGTATTCTCTTTACTTTGCCGGTATTCTTTGTAGTCATTACGAATATCTGCTCATCAAAGACTACAAACCAGACTGGCGTTCGTACTGCCTGCCCGTTTTTCTTGTACGTCTCCAAGTTAATGTATTTGTGATCTTGTAGCTTGGCAATCTTGTCAGAGCTCACAATGTGTATTTGTATTGGGTATGTAAAACCTTTATCGATTTAACAAATATTCTAGTCAATCTAGCGTATTTGTAGCCTTGCAATTGTTTTACATACAAATCAAACTTGATGAAATACGCTGATTTGAAAAAATAGGTTATTGGAATGGATCGATAAATGGACAGTTCACTATGTGATCTTTTTCCATTGGTCTTGCCAGTTCCACATTGATTAGCCCTGCTTTTTTGTATGCATTGATATCGTCTATTGTCTCAAGTACTGCTGCTGACGCTGGGTCTTTCCAGCCGATCATGAATATTCTCCACATTGGAGAATAATTTGCATCGCCGGGTGCCCCTGCTGCGATACCTGCCTGAAAGCCCATTGGTCCAGAACCTTTGATTCCATTCATGAATTGGAACAGATCTACTGCCGCAGAGTTTGCAATTAGCTTTGCAGATGTTGGCGAGCTTACAACTCCCATCATCTCAGCTGGCATCTCTGGAGTGGCATCAGTAACTATGTAATAGATGGTCCTTCCATCTGGACCCCAGCCTCTATGTGCCACAAATGTGACCTTCATGTTCTTTGTATCGATATCTAGCACCTGCGCATCACCATATGGCGTCATATCGTCTAATTTTTTGTCCTGCTTTACCTTCATTTGTCCTCCTGGCCATACTATCTGCGGCATGTTTATGACTACGGGAAGATCCGTGAGAGTCACAAGCCCATCTGCAGCCGCCTTAAGTATTGCATCTTCAGAGTTCAGCGATTGTGCCTTTGCAGGATTGTTCCATGTGACGTGTATGTGGGATGTTAAGGCACTATATGCTTCTGGCTGTGACGGGGTGCTTGTAAATACCTCGCCTTGGAATCCATGTATGCCATCGCCTTTTACCCCATTGGTAAAGATGTATGTCTTTGAGAGTGCCTCCTTTGGAGTATTACCAAGAAGTGGTGCAAGCTCCACTTTCCATCCTTGTTTTTCGGTGATAGTATCAGCGTGCACTTTCTCACTAGAATCAGTTATGATGTAGTAGACTGGTTCACCATTATACCATCCTTTATGCATTGGTATGGTTGCAGGAACGCTTGCACGTGCAAGACGCAAAGTCATTTCCTCAGAATGTTTGTCCTCACTTGTAGTTTTAGACGTGGGTTGTTTTGTGGATGTGACTGACTTTGGCTGAGAAAGTGATTTTTCTGTTCCCATTTCAGAACAAAGCCTGTCGCCACATACTTTGAAGGCATTCTTAGAACCGTATGAGGCAGTTCCTACGCCTTTGGATTTTGCAGCATCAGCGTCTATCGATGTAGTTGTCAGTGCTACAGTGAGCAGTGGCAATATCAGCAGTAATGTGTAGTATTTTGCATTCATTATTAGCAACGATTAGATGATCACTTAAAAGAATTTTTCCAGATCCAAGTTGGAAAAATCTTTTTTTATAATTGAACTAAAATAGCATTGATTCGATTCATAGACAGCATGTTTTAGTCATACATACAGTTTCGAATCGAATCATTCTAATTTCTATTCAAATATTAAAATTCATTTTGAACTATTCAAGTTATAATCAAACTTCTTTCTGATTTGAAAAATTCCGGATAAATTTTTTTATTATACGGTAATTTTTTGTCTGATATGTTGATGGGTACAACAATTAAAGAAAATATACTGTATTACATAACTCATTGGGGAATACGTGCATCAATAGGAGCAATTTTCATTTTTCATAGCATAAAAAAGTTTGATCCGAGCTGGCAAACTTGGCTTGTAAGTAACGACTTACCAGCGGAGCTTCAAATGCCTATAGCTCTTGCAGAGTTCTTAGGTGGAATATTTCTCATTTCGGGTATATTTACTAGGATCACTGGCGCGATATTTTCCGTAATTCTGTTAGTGCCAATATTTAAGATCAAAGGATTAGACAAGTTTGCAGGAGGATCTTTTACAGGTTAGGAATTTGATTTAGTCATGCTAGCGGCATGTCTGATGATTATAGTTGTAGGACAACCAATAACCCTGGTATTTACTGTCACAAACGCAAAAGACGGTTCAATGGTAACTCATCCGGACATGCTGCTTAAAGTACGAACAGGTTCAATGGTCACAGTAAACTCGGCACCGTCGGGGGGCATGATGATGCCTATGAACGGAGCTTATCATGGACATACGGGCGTTATGACATATACAACGACGTTTCCAAGAGCTGGCCAATATACCATGAACCTAGATCTGAACTCACTTCCGGTATCGAATTTGATGTTCGGTAGTGCGCAAGCCAGATTCGTCTTGAACGTGGCCGAAGCAGCAGGAGGCGGTAATATCATTTCAACAACTGCTGCATCATCAGGACCAAACACCGTAAACATAGTAGGCATGGAAGCGCCGTTTTATGCACCAAATTTGATAAATGTTAAGGCGGGTACGACTCTGACATTTGTCAACGTAGATGGCAACATGCATACTGTCACGACTGTCAAAAAAGGAACAACTGAACCTGATGGAAGAATAGATAGTGGATTAATAAAAGCAGGAGAAACGTTTACAGCAAAATTTGATACGCCTGGAACATATGACTACTTTTGTGCCATACACACAGGCATGAAGGGAACTGTAAACGTATCCTAAACTTTTTTATTTTCTCTAATCAAAATATGTTTTTCACGCCTTCTCAGTCTATACTAATCTCATAAAATGATCTTCTTCAAAACAAGATGTCCTATCATACTCTTCAAATAATTCCACAAGTCTTCAAACCGGATAAATCGTGAAAGTAATATGTACGGAGAGTTATTTCTCTAATTCTTCTAAATTGTATTCTTTTTCAAACTCGATTAGGGTACTAATTGATGATGACTAAAGCCTACCAAACACTTGGCAGACAGATTGGATTTTGTTGATGACCTAAGACATTCTCTAGGATATACCATAATTGAAGCATCAGAGCCATTCAAAGATGCTGCTGGAACTATTTCCTTGAGTGAAACATCGGCTCATGAATTTCATAGACTTCTTAGGAACGTTCATTGGAGATAATAACCAGCAAACAAAAATCATGGCTGAGAATATCTATTCCATGATGGCCGACGGATTAAAGAAACTTCATGAATCTACTTGATGATACAAGAAATCGAACTGTACTAAAATTAAATTCAGATTGTCTATAATCCACGTATGTGGGAATGCCTTACACTCAGGATACAACAAAAAACATTTAAATTTTATAATTGAATGCTAATATCTAGTGTCGATAATCACATAATCTGCAGTATTTTTGAATTTTTCTGACCTTGAATTTACAATTTTATCTTCTGTTTAATATCGCAATGAACGACCAACAAAAAAAGAAAAACACACTAAGAATAGTGGACAAGTCTAGTGTCAACTATACCTTCATTGACAATAATTCAATCCTCAATCAATTTACCTATGAGAAAAACGAATCAGATAACAAATCAAAAAAGCTTAGAAAAACGTCGATCAAGGACATACAGATTCAAGATCGTAATAAGGTGACTAGCAAGAACATAAAATCCTTACAAGGACATTCGCCAGTTTATGAATAGTTTGATTTGTACTGTTATGGCTTTTGTAGCGGCCAAGGAAGATTTGATGAACCCATTCTCAACAGACTTAAATAGAATCTGACTTCAGAAGATCACGATCAATTTGGTTCAGGGAGATCCATGGAAGAATGCTCTAAAACAACTTGATGATGCTTGCTCGATATTGAAAATCGACAAGGGAGTACGAGACTATCTTGCGGAACCAAACAAAGTGTTGCGTGTGAAACTTCCTGTAAAGATGGACAACGGAAAAATCCGAGTCTTCATAGGATTTAGAAGCCAGCACAACAATGATCGAGGCCCGTACAAGGGCGGTATCAGATTCTTTGATCCGGAAGGAGGACTAGAGTACATGGAAAAGGAGGTCAAAGCATTATCTGCTTGGATGACCTGGAAGTGTGCTGTAGTTGATGTTCCTCTGGGCGGAGGCAAGGGCGGAATCTATGTCAATCCAAAAAAGGAAAAACTCAGTGAGAATGAGCTGGAGAGACTGACAAGAAGATTCGCATTTGCAATTTCTGAAATCATCGGTCCAAAAAAGGACATTCCTGCACCTGATGTATACACAACAGGCAAGGAAATGGCCCAGATCATGGATGTGTACAGCAAACTCTCTGGCATGGAAAACGAGCCTGGCGTAATCACAGGAAAACCAATAGCGCTTGGCGGTTCGCTTGCAAGAAATGTTGCAACAGGTCTTGGATGTGCGTACTGCATACGTGAAGCAGCAAAGACAATCGGATTGAAGCTCAAAGGCGCCAAAATAGTCATACAGGGATATGGCAATGCAGGTACTTTTGCAGCTGAATACCTTGAGAAGATGGGCGCAAAAATAATCGCAGTCTCAGACTCCAAGGGAGCAATCATTAATCCAAAAGGTCTTGACTCAAAAAAAGTATTAGAATACAAAAACAAGACTGGCTCTGTTGTAGGCTATCCGGGAAGCAAAAAGATTTCAACTGAGGAACTGCTAACCACAAAATGTGATGTGTTAGTTCCTGCAGCTCTTGAAAACCAGATTAATGCAAACATTGCAAAAAAACTCCAATGCAAAATAATTGCTGAAGCTGCAAACGGCCCAACTATGCCTGAAGCAGATCCAATTATCTATGGCAAAAAGATTATGGTGCTTCCGGACATACTTGCAAACTCTGGCGGTGTTTGTATCTCATATCTTGAATGGGTACAGAACAACATGGGATACTATTGGACGTTCGATGAGGTTGCAAAAAAGATGGAAGATCACATAACGCGAGGATTCAAGGACACACTTGCCTTGTCAAGAAAATACAAAATCGATATGAGGCGCGCCGCAATGGTGTTAGCAGTAAACCGGGTTGTTGAAGCATTCAAAGCTAAAGGCCTTTGGCCATAAACTCCTCTTTTTCATTTTATTATAGCTAAAAATTGACCTTTTTTGTACCTAGTTCATGGCAAACATACACGCTCTGGCAGTTGTTACGGCAATAGCGGTAATTGTTGCAACGGTAGCATATTCTGCAGCAGGAGCATACTCGGCAAGCAATCTTCAGTTCAGATGGAACGATCAGGGCAGCTTTGACTATTTATCCACAATGTTTGGAGGAAGAATAAGTGCCTGTAACAGCTCTGATCTGCCTGCAAATCTAAAATCTTATTCATTTAAGATGACATATGATGGTGAAAATCTTGGAGCGCTGCAAACTGGAGGCGCAAACATCTTACCACATTCTACATCTGTAATGAGCGCCAAATTCTCGACGGAAGACAAACGGATATCTGAAATGTTCTTTTCATTTCTTGACACGGAAATTGGTGGAACAGATGTCACAAGAATTGATTCTAGGAAAATGAGTGTTGAGGAAACAATAGAGTCATCTATAATAGGATTCATTCCTATCTCATTCTCAAAACAGTATTCCGGAGAAGAGTTCTCTCATATGATGAATCAAAAAACAAAATGTGATGTATAATGTCAGACGTACTTGTAATACAAAACGCTCGTCTTGAAGGTCCTGGAACAATAGGAGATCTCTTAAAGGCAGACGGATTCAAGATTCAAACCATATTTGCTAAAAAAGAAAAAATTCCTAAGCTTAATCATGCGATGGTACTAGTTCTGGGCGCTCCAGAAAGCGCAAATGATGATCTGAAATACTTGCAGAATGAGATTGTACTCATACAGGAATCAGTGCGTGCAGGCGTGCCGGTGCTTGGTATATGCCTTGGCTCACAACTTATTGCAAAAGCTCTTGGTGCTAGAGTGTATCCAGGACCAAAAAAGGAAATCGGCTTCTACCATGATCTTATCGTAGAGCCCAAATCAAAATCGCATCTTTTTGAGGGAATAAGCAGCCCATTCACCGTGTTTCATTGGCATGGTGATACATTTGATATTCCAGATGGAGCCGAGCGCCTTGCGTATTCTGATCTGTATAATCAGGCGTTTCGATATGGGAGCGCAGTCGGTGTACAGTTCCACCTTGAGGTAGACAGGAACATTGTACGGTCCTGGCTTGAGAACACTACGGAAAACATCAATCTTCCATACATTGACCCGAACAAAATTCTCTCAGATATTGAATCCGAAATGCCCAAAATTGAAAAAAACATGGAATTGTTTTACAAGAATTTCCGATCGGAGCTAGGACTGACCAAAGTTTAATATATCAAGCTAGGCAGTGTTCGATCACATTATGAGCTCAACTCAAAAAATATTTGAAGAGACAATTAAAACAAGTCACAAAGTTATAACCGAAGAAGCATCCAAATCCATACTAAAGACATACGGGGTCAAAGTTCCACCATATGCTCTGGTAAAATCTGCAGACGAGGCAGTGGCAGCCGCAAAAAAGATCGGCTATCCACTGGTAATGAAGATCGTCTCACCACAAATTCTGCACAAGACGGACGTAGGCGGTGTAAAGGTCGGGCTCGATAATGATGCTGATGTGAAAAAAACATTTAACGACATGTATGGAAGACTCTCAAAGAAAAAAGGAGTCGAGGTAAAAGGAGTTCTTTTGGAAAAGATGGTTCCAAAAGGAATCGAGCTTATAGTAGGTCTGCAAGTTGACCCACAGTTTGGCCCAGTGATGATGGTAGGACTGGGAGGTGTAATGACCGAAGTGTTCAAGGATGTAGCATTCAGGATGCTACCAATTACAACCGCAGACGCAAAATCAATGTTAAATGAATTAAAATCATCAAAGATATTCAAAGGCTTTAGAGGCAGCGAGCCAGTGGATATGAACATGCTTGCAAAAGCACTTGTTCAGATTGGCAAGCTTGGAGTGGACAATGCAAAATACATCAACAGTATAGACTTTAACCCGGTGGTAGTCTACCCCAAGTCATACTTTGTAGTCGATGCAAAGATAATACTTGCAAAAGAGATAAACAAGAACGCAATATCTAAGGCAAAGCCGGATGACTCTTTCATGGAGACATTCTTTACCCCCCAATCCGTCGCACTGGTTGGCGCATCAGCTACGCCTGGAAAGGTAGGTAATTCTGTACTTGACAGCCTCGCAAAGCACGACTACAAAGGCAAGGTATATCCAATTAATCCAAAGGCAGAGGAGATTCTGGGGCTCAAATGCTATCCCTCACTTGAGGCAATCAACGATAAGATAGATCTAGTAGTTGTCTGTGTAGACCTATCCGTAACTCCGCCTGTACTTGAAGCATGCGCAAAGAAGGGAGTTCACAATGTGGTGATAGTGTCTGGTGGAGGAAAGGAACTTGGAGGCGAGAGAGCGGACTATGAATCTCAAATAAAGTCGCTTGCATTAAAGCACAAGATCAGGATCATTGGCCCTAACTGCATAGGAATGTTTAACGCAGCTAACAGACTTGACTGCGCGTTTCAGGGCCAGGAAAGAATGGTGAGGGCAAAGCTTGGAAATGTTGCACTTTTGTCCCAGTCTGGCACTATGGGAATCAGCTTCCTTGAAACCGCCGATTCATTTGGACTCTCAAAGATGGTCAGCTATGGAAACCGTTCGGACGTTGATGAAGCAGACATGATTTGGTACCTTGCAAACGATCCGCAAACAAAGGTAATTGCATTATACGTGGAAGGCTTTGGGGACGGACGCAAATTCATCAACACTGCCAAGCGTGTCATGAAGGAAAAGAAAAAACCCGTGGTGATATGGAAGAGCGGAAGGACAGAGGCAGGCGCAAAACAGGCTGCATCTCATACCGGCTCACTTGGCGGCTCTAACGCAATAATAATGGGGGCTTTCAAGCAAGCAGGAATAATTTCAGTTGACAGCTACCAGGAGCTTGCAGCAGTAACAAAGGCTCTTGCCTGGCAACCTCCAGCAAAAGGCAATAGAGCGGCAATGTGTAGTAACGGAGCAGGTCCAATGATCGGTGGAATAGATCACTTTGAGAGACTCGGACTCGAACTTGGCAAGGTAACACCAAAGACGCTCAAGGAGCTAAAGGAGCACTTTCCACCAACCTATGTGATAGGAAAAGGAAATCCAGTAGATGTAACCGGAGGCGCAAACGCAGACGATTATAGGTATACAATACAAAAATTCATGGACGATCCCAACATCGATATAGTAATGCCGTGGTTCGTTTTCCAAGACGACCCGCTGGAGGAGACAATAATAGACTATCTTGGCGAGTTCTCAAGGCAGAGAAAAAAGCCTATTTTGGTAGGTGGAAACGGAGGACCATACACACAAAAGGTATCTGCGTTGATTGAAAAACAGGGCGTTCCTGTATATGATGATATCAGAAATTGGGTTGCGGCAGCGGCCGCACTTGCTCAGTGGGGCAAGAACTCCTAACATTTATTTCAAGCAAAAAAAGGAATCAAGTAATGGCTTTAGTTACAACATCAAAGTCTAATGGAGTTGCCACTGTAAAAATCAACAGACCTGACAAACTCAATGCAATGAACATGGATGTTGCAAGGGAGATAATCAGTGTCTTCAAAGAGCTAGACCAAGATGCCGAAACCAAGGTGATAATACTTACTGGTGAAGGCGACAAAGCATTCTCAGCTGGTGCTGACATTGAATACATGTCAAAGATAACACCTGACCAGTCAGTAGAGTATGCCAAGCTTGGACAGCTTCTGACTGCCACTGTAGAAGAGGTTTCAAAACCTACGATTGCAGCAGTTAACGGGTTTGCGCTCGGCGGAGGATGTGAGCTTGCCATGTCTTGCGATATAAGAATTGCAGCAGACACAGCAAAGCTTGGCCAGCCAGAAGTCACAATCGGAATTCCACCGGGATGGGGTGGAACACAGAGACTGATGCGTATAGTAGGAATTGCAAAAGCAAAGGAGCTTGTCTACACCGGAAAGATGATCAAGGCAGATGAAGCAAAAGAAATTGGACTTGTAAACAGCATAGTACCGCTTGCATCGCTGATGGAAGAGGCAAACAAACTGGCACAGCAGATTGCGGCAAACTCTGTACTCGGAGTAAAAATGTCCAAGGTTGCAATCAACAGAGGAAGAAATGCAGATCTAGAAACCGGCCTTGGAGTTGAACTCTTAGCTTGGAGAAACTGCTTTACCGATCCTGACAGAGAAGCTCGCATGACTGCCTTTGTCAACAAATCAAAAAAATAAGCTACACCTAACTTTTCCTTTTTATTCCTAGTCGATTTTGTGTGAAAAGATTATTATAATTTGGAGCGCCAAACAGGTTCATGGCAACTGAACAAACACAGAAACTAATCACAGTGACGCCAAAGGCAGCAGAGATGATCCTCTCATTCATGAAAGAGGAGGCAGAAAAGCCAGAATACCTGCGAGTCTATGTTCAAGGCGGAGGATGCTCAGGCCTTTCCTACGGAATGGGATTTGAGACCAAGCCTGAAGAAGACGACACTATCATCGAAGAGGCTGGAGTAAAGCTTCTAGTTGACAGCTACAGTCAGGAACATCTCAAAGGAGCAAACATCGACTACATTGAGAGCCTAATGGGTTCAGGATTTAAGATAAACAATCCGAACGTAACAAAATCGTGCTCTTGCGGTCACTCCTTTAGCACAGAATAAGCCAATACTTTTTAATTTTTAATTTGTTCCTAGCATGTGCTATACAAGCTAGATTTGGAATTCGGATAAGCACTTATATCTGCGATTCAAAAATGATATTCATTGAATTTTAGGAGGTATACTAACAGTTGCCACAAGGAGGAATTGTCAAATATCACGTTAAGCTATCCTTTGAAGTTGATGGACTTGTTGAACGTGCAGACATAATAGGTGCAATTTTCGGTCAGACGGAAGGACTCTTAGGACCGGAGATGAACCTAAACGAACTGCAACGAGTCTCAAAGGTTGGCAGAATCGAGGTAACGACAAATTCTACTACAAACACGACAACGGGTGATGCCCTAATTCCAATGAGCACCGACGTTGACACTGCATCTCTTATCGCAGCTGCGATAGAGAGTATTGACAAAGTAGGCCCATTTGACTGCAAATTCAGACTTACGGCAATCGAAGATGTACGTGCTACAAAAAAAGACGATATCATAAAAAGAGCCAAGGAGATCAAGCAGCAGTGGGCAACAAAGACAATCTCAGAAGGGGAAACGATGCTCAAGGACATACATGCTGGAACATCCGTGTCAGGCAAGCTTACCACATATGGAAGAGGAAAACTCCCATGCGGTGCAGGTGTTTTTGACTCGCCATGGATAATCCTGGTTGAGGGTCGCGCAGACGTAATCAATCTATTGCGTGCTGGAATCGATAACGCACTTGCAATTGATGGAGCGCGTATTGATGAGTCAATCAAGGATCTATGCGACACAAAAGAAAAAGTAGTTGCATTCTTGGACGGGGACAGAGCAGGCGGGTTCATCCTCAAGGAGCTAAAAAGTGTAGTAGATATTGACGTAATTCACAGGGCACCGGAAGGAGTGGAAGTTGAAGAGCTGACACCTCAGCAAATCACTGACATTCTCAAAAACACAATCGAGGAAATGAACAATCCAAAACCAAAGCCGTCACTGTCTGATCCAAACGACAAGCCGATGGCAGAGATTGCAGAAAAGACATTTTCTCAGGTCAATGAGACTCTGGAAGCAATAGGACTTGACGCAAACAAGAAAGAAGTCTTCAAGGTCCCAATCAGCGAACTGGTCTCAAAACTTTCGGTGCAATCTGGAATAAAGTACTTGATTCTAGATGGGATAGTGACTCAGAGATTGGTAGATGGCGCAAAACAGGCGGGAATTGAGTGCATAATAGGACACAGAATTGCCAACTTGACAAACAAGGATGGAATCTCACTCAAGACCTTCACTGAACTTGGCGTCGCGTAGGCCAAATGTCTGAGCTGAAAATCCAACATCTGATAACGTTAACTGAGCTCCTATCAAAAGGAGCCAAACACAATTTTATTTCAATTACAACTTCGTCTCTTGGAAAGAATATTCACAAATCTCAACAGGCAGCATCAAAGCATCTTTTAGAACTAGAAGAGGGTGGGTTAATACAGAGAATGATGTCTGGCAGGAAGATATCTGTAAAGCTGACCAAGAAAGGTTATGACCAGATTGCAGACATGTACAATCTGATAAAAAACAGCCTTGAGTCAAGTCCATCTGAGATTGAAATTGGCGGCATATTGGTTTCGGGGATGGGTGAAGGAGCATACTATATGTCGCTAAAAGGATACACAAAACAATTCAAAACAAAGATAGGATATGTACCATTTCCGGGTACGCTAAATATCAAAATTGAAAAAAAAGAGCACATTGAATCCCTGCGCCAGGTGAACAACATGCCTGGAAAGCAGATCGACGGGTTCTCTGACGGAAAGCGTACATATGGCTGGGTTAGATGTTACTCATGCACTTTGAACGGCAAGATTCCATGCAACCTGATATTTCTTGAGAGGACGCATCATGATCTTTCCGTGGCTGAGCTAATATCCGAGTTTGACATACGTAAAAAGACAGGACTCAAAAACGGCGACAGAATAACTATCACAATACCTGTATCCTAGACGTCATCTGCGCACCTAAATCCTGAGAAGAGCCATCTCTCATCTAGTCTGAAAAAGTTTCTATAACTTGCACGAATGGAATCTCTTGGAGTTGCAAAGGATCCACCTCTGAGCACTTTTTGATTGGTAAACCATTTATCATTATATTCGGAAAATCCTGACTTGAACCCCGGGTATCCAACAAACTCGGATGATGTCCACTCCCAAACATCGCCTATCATCTGATGGCACCCATAGTGACTTGCACCTTGTGGGAATGAACCTATTTTGGACGGGCCCCACAAGTATGATTCTAGCAGGTTTGCATGATTCCCAGAAGGAGAGTCATCGCCCCATGGGAACACAGTTTTGATCTGCCTTTCTTCATTCCAGCAAGCTGCCTTTTCCCACTCTGCCTCTGTCGGAAGGCGCCTTTGAGCCCATTTGCAGTAGGCGTCAGCCTCGTAATAGCTAACATGACATACTGGCTCTGATGGGTCTACAATGCGAGAGCCAAGAAAGTCGTTGATGTGCCACTTGCCGTCTTGTTTGTACCAGTACATTGGAGCAGTCCATCCATTTTTTCGTACTGCATTCCAGCCGTCCGAGAGCCAGTATCTGTGGTCATCATACCCTCCTGACTCGATAAACTCCATGTACTGTCCTGCAGTTACAGGAAAGGCATCTATTTTGTACTCATTTAGGTAGACTTTGTGCTCTGGAAGCTCAATATCGTAACAGAATTCTTTGCCAGAATATCCAAGATTGTAGATGCCTCCCTCTATATGGATCTGTTTTTGTTTTACCGACAGAACATCATCACGTCGATTTCTTATCTTAGGGTTGTATTTTTCAGCCAAAATATGCTGCAAATCGTACACTAAAAGCTCTTGGTGCTGGTATTCATGGTGTATTCCAAGCTCGATTATCTTTTCAGTTGAGGCATCAAGATGCACCGTATTTAGAAATGTGATAATTTTTTGCGTGATGAGATCATAATATCTTTGTATTTGCTCTGTAGTTGGCCTTGAGACAGCCCCCCTGCTTGCCTTATCATGTTGCTCTCCAAATTTATTATAATAAGAATTCAGATATTTTGAGAATGTCACGTCATGGATCTTGTAATCCTTGTCTATTTGCTCTAAAATCTTCTCAAAGAGCCAACTGACATGCCCAAGATGCCACTTTGGTGGGCTTACATACGGAGCAGTTTGTACCGTATAGTCATCTTTTTCTAGTGGGCATACGATTTGCAGCGTGGTTGCTCTCAGCGACTTGAATTTGTCTACAATAGAGTACGTGGCAAGCATGATACTGAAACTTGTTTTTAATATTCATGTGTTTCCATCAGATCTGATTTGGACTTATAGAAGATTTTTAAAACACGGAATGGGAATATTTCCATAAAAATAGCTTATGAGATCAAAAATACAAAACAAATACACCAAGGTTCAACTTGCGCCGAACTGCTTTATTGTAAAGTCGAACACTTTGCACTCTAATGATTTCAGCGCAGATATTGCCTACGGTCTGAGCAGGAAAAACAAGTTTATCCATTCAAAGTACTTTTACGATAAGAACGGTTCATACCTATTTGATAAAATATGTGATCTTCCAGAATACTATTTGACAAAAAAAGAGATGCAGATTCTGTCTGAAATCAACAAAGACCTTCTGGAGCACCTTGACGGACATAACATGGTAGTAGAGCTGGGAAGTGGTGCTGCAACAAAGACAAGACATATTTTTGAGACTCTTTCTTTACTTCATCAAAGAATAGAATACTATCCAATTGATATCTCCGACATCGTAAGGGAAAGTAGTCAGAGGTTACAAGATGAATTTGATAATCTACACATAACTGGCATAGTCGACCAATATGAGAATGGGCTTGATTACATCAGGGACATTTCTGGAAAAAAACTCATAGTGTTTTTTGGGTCTAGCATAGGAAACTTTGATCATGCTGAAGCCACAGAATTCCTCAAAAAAGTCAACCTCGCTATGAATAAAGGAGATCTTTTCCTTCTTGGAATAGATTTAGTAAAAAACAAAGAAATACTTGAGCGCGCGTACAATGATTCTGAGGGCATCACAAGACAATTCAATCTTAACCTACTATGCAGAATAAATGACGAGCTTGGTGGAAACTTTGATATCGACTCATTTGAGCACGTGGCTATCTATAACTTGCAAGCAAAAAGAATAGAGATGTATCTAGAATCAAAAGCAGAACAGCAAGTAAGCATACAAGATATTGGAATGACAATCAACTTTAGAGCAGGAGAGAGGATCTGTACTGAATATTCATACAAATACACTATATCTCAGATACGAACTATGGCCAAGAAGGCTGGATTTGAAATAAAGAGCATCTGGACTGACAAGCAAGACTATTTTGCCCTAGCATTGTTCTCAAAGGAACTGAAAAAATGAAGGCAATTTGGAATGGTGTTGTACTGGCAGAAAGTGAGAAGACAATAGTAGTTGAAGGCAATCACTACTTTCCGCCCGATTCGATAAAACCAGAGTTTTTCAAAAAATCAGAGACAAAGACAATATGTGGTTGGAAGGGGGTTGCAAGTTATTACTCTGTTCAGGTTGCAGATAGGACTAACAAGGATTGTGCTTGGTACTATGAGGAGCCAACTGACGCAGCAAAGCAGATCAAAAACTATGTGGCGTTTTGGAACGGAGTTAAAATCATCTGATTGCGGTTGGAAGCACTAAAAAGGATCGCTAGAACAGTATCTGCATGGTAAAATTCAATCCTTTTGATCCAAGCTATAAAGGCATTACAAGCTGGATGAGCCGCCGCGTGATGATATACCTAGGCTTGGCACTTTTGGCACTGATTGTTTACAGATATTTTGTTCTGGAATGACTACAACCCGTGGATTGCCTCGCCGTACTCTTTTTCAATTTTTGAACTGGAAAACTCTGGTATGGGGGACTGTAGCCTTGCCACCTGGACTTCCAAATTTATCTTTCTGCAGCCATCTATGATAAATTTCTCCTGATGTACTTGGTCGTATCCAAGCGCAATAACATTCGGCTTTACTATCTCGACCGTCTTGAAGATATCTCCATCATTTCCAACTATGCACGTATCTACCATAACAAGTGAATTGATAAGTTCCTGCCTGAGTGTTTCATGATGCAGGGGCTTTCTCTTTTTCATCTTTATTGCAGTATTATCTGTCGCAACAACCACAACCAGCACGTCACCAAGCGCTTTTGCTGCATTTAGAGTGTGAATGTGTCCTGGATGTATGATGTCAAAGACACCGCCGGCAAGAACTATGCGCAGCGCGCTTCTTCCAAACTCTGTTAGCCGGTTTTTCTCTATTGCGCCGTTTTTCTCCAGCGCGCTGATCCTCTGTGAGAGATACTCCTCACTCAGGCTTGTCTTCTTTATACATAGTTGCATCGGATCTTCCTTTGTGATGGAGCAAACGTACCATACTGCTAAAATCTTCTTATCAATTATATCCAAACTATATGCACTACCATCCTGTTATTTTTAATGTGATCTATGAATTCATTTCGGGTTCTATTCCCTTTGCAATTCGTAGCGCATCAACAAGACCGTCGGCATATCCTATGCTGAGTATGGCAAGCTCGTCCTTTCCCTGCTCAAAAAAGCGTTCTGCATCCCTGATGTACAGGTCTGCATTTTCAAGAACTCCTGCAAATTCCTTTGCATCACTGTAATGAGGAGCAATTTGCTCAAGCGCACGTCTTACCATGGGTACATATTTTCTCATCATCTGTGCTGATATTTTTTCAATTTTCGGTGTGTTCTCCTCAGGCATGTCGGCGCATTCTGCGAGTGCCTTCAAGGCATCGGATTCGGTAAAATGAAGCGTTCCAGGTATGACTATGGTGTGAGGTGCCTTGCCAAAGTCCTTATCAAGAAGGCTTGATATCTTTCCGGCAGTTATCTTTTGGTCCTCAAACCCTATCCTTGAGGCAACTATTGCATACAGTGAATCAGAAACTACTTTGCGTACTTGTTCTCTTTCTTCCTCAAGCAGGCTCTTGAATGCTTCCACAGGACTCAGAAAAAATCCCCTGTTCTGATTATACTCGAGTAGTACGACAGTGTGGCTTCCAAGCTTTAGATTCTCAAATATTGTATAGTATGCGGTGCTCGGCCTAATCCCGCTCATAATTGTGACCGTCCTGCCTACCTTGTAGTAGTGTAGGCCACACTCTCCTATAAGCGAGGTAATTGCTGATGATGCGTGGACCGTATCTGTCTGTATGCCTTCCAGTACAGCACGTACGCGCAGCTCTATGTGAGTTGTGGCAATGTAAGGGTCTCCATATGATAGTAATGCGACTTTTTTTCCCCGTGCGGCATCTAGAATCTCCCTTCCATCCTCTACTAGCCATCTTGGACCGAGTCTAAATTCTCCCTTGACAATGCTTCTGATCTCATACGAGTTTTGTTCTTTTATGGGACTTGTAAATTGCTCAAAGTACACTATATCGCATTCTGATATTATCTGTCTTGCTCGAAGAGAAAGTGAGTCGGGGCCAGTTATGCCAATACCGATAAACCAGAGCATCAGCTATCTTTTTTCGAATCGTGCAGTCGCTTAAGGTGGTGTAGTGTGTTTTTGATTACCTCAATTCCGCGCAGAAATTCTGACATGGACACGCGTTCATCTATTGTATGTGATGCGTGAGGATCTCCAGGACCATACGTTACAACTGGTACATTCCATAGGGAGCCTATGATGTTCATGTCTCCAGTTCCAGTCTTGCGTATGAGCGCCGGCCTTGCACGCTCAACTTCCATCACACCTAGCGTGAATGCGCGTACCAATGGCGAATTCATGGGAGCCTCAAACGGTTCAGTCTCGTCTATTACAGAATACATTGCCTCTACTCCGTATTTGTTTGCAAGATCTGTTACCTTGGAGGCAATCTTTTCTCCTACCATCTTTACGTTCATGGTAACGGGAATTCTTATGTCCATGGTGGTAGTGCATTCTTTCGGGGTCACATTGTGACTGTCTCCGCCTTTTACTTCGGTGATGGTGCATGTGAGCATCATCCCTTTTGATTTACCATCTTGATTTTCTTCTAGATGGTGTTTTAACTCCTGGCTGAATCTCATTGACTCCTCTATTGCATTTTTAGCAAGCCACGGAGCAGAAGCGTGAGCAGAATCGCCTACATTTATTTTCAGGTTTATCGCAATTCTTCCCTTGTATGCTATTGTGACATTTCTTATCCCACTCGGTTCTCCAAATACAGCATAATCGATGTCCAGTTTCTGCTTTGCAAGATTCTTGATTCCAGTTGCGTTTCCTTCCTCATCCACTGCCCCAACAAAGATTATCGTTCCGTTGTTCTTTTGCAGCGTTGCAGCTGCCAAAAGCATTGCAATTAATGGTGCCTTTGCATCGGATGCACCTCTGCCATATAGATAGTCGCCCTCCTTTCTCACCTTGATTTTACCTGGAACCGTATCCATGTGGCCGCAGAGCAACACGCGAGGAGAACCTGAACCTATCTGTGCAATCAGGTTGCCTACTTCGTCAGTATGAATATTTTCAAAACCCAAGTCATCACACTTGTCGGCAAGATATTCTGCCATCGGCTTCTCGGAAAGAGACGGGGTGTATAGTCTTAGTGCCTTCTCCAGTATCTTTATTGAAAACCTTGGCGTAATGGTAAATGAAGAGTCCATTTCTATTTTCCTGAATTTACTGCGTATTCTAAGATTAGGCCTGCTATATCCGTGCCCGTAACGCGCGCAACATTTCTGTATTCAGTCGTGTTGTTTATTTCGTGTACTACTAGTCCTCTGTCAGTGCTTTCCATAAGATCAATTCCGACTATCTGACCCTTTACAGCATTTTTTGCCTTTATGCAAATATCCTCAAGCTCAGGTGTCACCTTGCATACTTCTGCGGTTCCACCAAGATGCGTGTTTGTCTTCCAATTGCCATCTCCAGAGTTTCTGTAGATAGCGCCTACTACGCTGTCTCCTATGACGACTGCTCTTATGTCTCTTGGTGGCCTCTGGACGAACTCTTCCAAGTAGTGAATCTGATAAATCGGATACATTTTTTCCCTTTCCTCGATGATGCCTTCGGCTGCCTCTTTGCTGTTTAATTTAGTTACCATTCTACCCCAACTGCCAACCGTCGGTTTTATCACGCGCGGATAGCCAAGGCTATCAAGTGCCTCAAGTGCGGATTCTTTTGTAAATGCAACTGTAACATACGGCGTGTTAATTCCAGCTTTTTTTAATAACATGTGTGTGAACAATTTGTTTCCCGCATAGATGCCAGTGTGAAGTGAGTTTATCACGTTTGCACCAGCTCCTTCCAAGGCTGCAGTAGAGTGTAGGTTTCTGTAATAGCTAACGCATCTTTGCAGGACTGTACCGAAATCTGATTTTTTGTCCAGATCGATTACAAGGTTCCTACAATCTACCATTTGTATATTGATGCCCCTTTTCTTTGCAGATTCGACAAGGGCCTTTTCTTCAAGTCGGATGGTGTCGTAGAGAACCGATATTGGGGGACTCACTGACCCCAGTCCTCTCCAACGCTCTGAGCTGGTTTTAGCTCAAATCCGCCAGAAGATTTTACAATCTCAAAGCTTGCACCGCAATCAGGACAAGTTACAAGCTCGCCTTCTAGAGCATCCTTTGGGATTGAAATATCAGAGTCACATTCTGAACATTTTGCCATAGTTACTCATTACTGCCCTTTGAGTCATTAATTATCTTTCTTTCAAGCTTACCGTCCAGAGGTATCTCCAAAAGATCCCCCATTCTGAGGTTTTTAAGCCCAAGAGCTACTGCTTTTGCTTGCTCATCGTTCTTATCCAGGCCTAAAATCGACATCAGATATGCAGAACCTGTCTTTCCTGCAAGCTCGCCAAAGACTATTCTCCGCCTGTTTCCTACCACTCTTGGAGGAATCGGCTCATATGCCGCAGGGTTTCTCAGTATCGCAGCAAGATGAGTGCCAGCCTTGTGCTTGTACGCGGTAGGACCTACTATGGGTTTTGAATCGTATGGAACTATTCCAGTATAATCTTCTATCAGCTTTGAGAGATCAGTTAGCATGTCGAGCCTAAAGTCGTTTGGAGATCTGTACAAATATGTCATGGCAACTGCTACTTCTGCAAGCGCAGGAATGCCTGTTCTTTCACCCACACCGTCTATTGTGGTGTGTATCTGGTCTGCGCCTGCATCGACTCCTGCAAATGCGTTGGCAAGTGCAAATCCCATGTCGTTGTGGCAGTGGACATCCAAAGGTACCTTGATCTTATCTTTTACCATTTTTACAAAGTTGTACATGCCCTTTGGTCTCATGACTCCTACTGTGTCTGGTAAACTAATTCTGTCAACCCCTGCCTCTTCTATTGCCTTGCATATTTTGAGCAAGAACTCTGGGTCTGCCCTACTACCGTCTTCCACAGTGAATCTCATCTTCAGACCGTGTGATTTTGCATACTCGACAGTTTCTACTGCTCGTCGCATTGCCTCTTCGCGAGTGATTCTCAGCTTGTCCTTTAGGTGAATGTCTGAAATTCCAAGATATGTGGCAGTCCATTTGGGATCGCACTTTAGTGCAACATCCACATCCTCTTTTAGGGCGCGTACGTGCGCCACAATATCTGCTCTTAGGCCTTGTTTTATGATTGTCTTTGTTGCCTCAAAGTGGTCTTCTGATACCACTGGTGATATCTCAATCTGGTCCACACCGAAATAATCTAACATCCATGCAATCTGAATGCGTTGTTTGTTGGTAAACGTCACTCCTGGGTGCTGTTCGCCTTCTCTAAGAGTACTGTCCAGCACGTGTATTCTTCTTGGCTTTTTGTCATACTCGTTCCACAAGTGGGCATAGTAATTTGGATCGTTCATAGCAGAGTTGTTACAGGAATGTGCCCGTTATAAAGATAATCGTACTAGAAGCGGCACTAATCAGATAAAATACATCTATTTTAGGCCAAAAACAGAGTTTTGAGCTCGATTTTCGTTAAACAACTTCGCGCAATATGATTACAGTGTTGGTGTCTGAAACACCCGGCACCTTTCGCAACTGATCAATTGAACCATTTATTTCAGTTATGTTTGGGGCCGAAAGAATGACTGCAATATCATATTGTCCTGTTATCTCATAGACTGTCTTTATTCCTTCAAGCTTGGTAAGTTTGGTTGATACTTTGGATGTATCCATCGACGATTCGACTGAGATTAGAACGATTGCCTTTGTAGAGTTCTGCTCGCCTATTTCAACTGTGAATTTTTTGATTATCTGGCCGTCAATAAGGTTCTTTACCCTTCGTCTCACAGCTGATTCGGAAAGCTTTAGCTTCTTTCCGATATCTACAAAAGACTCTCTAGAGTCCTCTTTTAGGATCCTGATTATTTCATCATCAATCTTGTCCTTGTACATTCTTTTTTCTCTCCGTTTCTCTAGCAAATAATCTGTCTAGTACTTCTAATACTTTGTTAACGTCATCCTCTGAAGTGACAAGTGGTGGCAGCAGCCTGAGTATGTTGCGTCCTGAGTATAACAGCAGGACTCCTTCTGAAATGCCGTCAAACAATATGTCTTTTACCTCGAATTTCATCTCTACTCCAATCATCAGTCCCTTTCCCCGTATATCGCGTATGATGCTGTGTTTTTCTTTTAGCCGTTCAAGTCCTTCCCTGAATGTTTTGCCTACTTTGGCCGCATTTTCGATGAGGCCATCCTGTGTTAGAGCCTGCAGTGTTGCAACCCCTGCGGCGCATGATAGTGGATTGCCGCCAAAAGTGGATGAGTGTTCACCCTTACTCATTGCAGCAAGTATCTCTGGTTTTACAAGAGTTGCACTCATTGGAACTCCGCCTGCTATACCTTTTGCAAGGCACATTATATCTGGGGCCGTACTCCAGTGATCGCACGCCCACATTTTGCCTGTTCTGCCTAATCCTGCTTGAATTTCGTCAAATATAAGGAGAATTCTGTTTTCATCACAGAGCTTGCGAACCTGTTGGAGGAATCCATCTGGTGCAACGTGTATCCCTCCCTCGCCCTGTATGGGCTCCATTATGATAAATGCAGTATCCTTGTCTATTTTTGAGCGTAGTGTTTCGATATCGCCAAAAGGAGAAAATACTGCCTTTTCTACAAGCGGCATGAATGATTTTCTGTACTTTGGATTAAACGTGATAGATAGCGCCCCCATCGACTTTCCATGATACGAGCCGTTCATTGCGATCATTCCTGACTTGCCAGTGTATTTTCTTGCAAACTTTATCGCAGCTTCAACTGCTTCGGCTCCACTGTTTCCAAGGTGGACATTTGTGAGCCCCTTCGGTGCTACCTTGATGAGATTTTCTAAAAATTCCTCACGAGTCTTGTTGTACAATGACGTGTGGACTGTAATTATCTTATCAATTTGGGATTTTATTGCCGCGACAACTCTTGGATTTCTGTGACCAACTAGGGCAACACCGTATCCACCCATACAGTCAATGTATTCTTTTCCGTTGATGTCCCAGACTCTTGATCCTAATCCTTTTTCAACTGTCACTGGGAACCTTTGGTAGAGGCTACCAAGAAAATCATCTTCACTCATTTTGAAATTACCGTGCAGTTTTGATGAGAAATTGCCGAGGATATAGGATTTTCTCGCTGGCCGTTTGCAATCAATGCTTCCATGACGCCCATATCAAGTGCCTCCGTTGCCGCAAGTATCTTCTTTTCCATACCAAAGCCCACCTTGGGTCTTATTTCCTTTGCCTCTGCATTTGTTAATTTTTGTACCAGTCTATCATTCATTAAAAGACCGTCAACATTGGTCAAAAACAAGATCTTATCGCTCTTTATTGCCCCTGCCACATTTGCAGCAGCCCTGTCTCCATCTATGTTTAACAGGTCGAATTCTTTGCTTAATGCAATCGGTGATACTACCGGGGTATATCCATTATCTAGTAGCATCTTTAGGAGCGCGCCGTTTACCTCTGTGACCTTGCCTGTGTATCCGCCATCAATCATTTGTTTTCGTCCTTTCTCATTTATGATGACCAGCTTATCTTTTCTTTCTGCCATGAAGACCTTGCCATCAACTCCGGATAAGCCTATTGCGTTTACGCCATTTTTTTGCAACATCTGAACTATGGTCTTGTTTATCTTGCCTGACATGACCATGGTAAAGATCTCGGCTGTCTCCTTATCCGTGTATCGTGATTTAATTCCGCTAGGTGATACAACAAACTTTGGCTCTTTACCTAGCATCTCGCAAGTCTTTGTTACCTCCTTGCCGCCGCCATGAACAAGTATTACTCCCTCACTTTCTGCAACTTTTTTTATGTCTTGTATGGTGGATGGATGAAGATTTTCTACTACACTTCCACCAATTTTGATTGTAATCATTTGCTCAAACAGGGGTAAGCGGTGAGTATCTTAGCCCATCCATTTCGTCAAAGCCTGCCATTATGTTCATATTCTGTATGGCAGAGCCTGCTGCACCTTTCATCAAGTTATCTGAAGCAGATAGCGCAACAAGTCTGTGATTGTCCTCATCAATATCAAATCCTATGTCACAGAAATTAGAGCCGACGACAAACTTGGGATCTGGAAACTTGTACAGTCCCTTTTTGTCACGTATGAGCCTGATGAATCTTTCCTCTTTGTACATCTCACGGTAGACCCGCCACAATTCTATTTCCGTTATGTCTTTTGTAAGAAAAGTGTGATTGGTACACAATATGCCCCTTACAATATCTACTGCATGAGGACTCATTGAAACTTTGATCTTTTTTCCTGCAATCTCACTTAGCTCTTGCTCAATTTCTCCTGTGTGTCGGTGCTTTGCCGGTTTGTATGGCCTGATTACACCTGAGCGCATTGCATGGTGCGTGCCTGCAACGCTCCCAGCTCCTGCTCCAGAGGAGCCAATCTTCGAGTCGACTACTATGTGTTCTGTATCGATTAGGTTGTTTTTTACAAGAGGCGCAAGGGCAAGCATCGAAGTTACCGCCATACATCCTGGGCAAGATACAAGCTGGGCGTTTCTGATTTTCTCTCTGTGCAGCTCTGGAACTCCAAAGACTGATTTTGCCAAGTATTCTGGATGTGGATGTTCCCACCCATACCATTTTGTGTATCCTTCCTGATTGTGAAGCCTATAGTCGGCAGAAAGGTCTACTACCTTAAGCCCTCTATCGTAAAGAGCTTTGACAATCTCAGTAGCTGTGCCATGTGGAACTGCGGTAAACACAAGATCACATTTATCTGACATTTTATCATAGTCTAACTCTGAAAATGTAAGTTCTGTAAATCCCTTAAGAGCTGGCTGGACTCTGTGAAGATACTCACCGACATACTGTCTTGATGTCACCATGGTGATCTCTACTTTTGGGTGTGTAACTAAAAGGCGTAGCATCTCTCCGCCAACATATCCTGATGCTCCAACTACTCCTACTCTTAACATACGCTTTCCCTCATGATGTGGTATAATTTATTTTCTAATGTAGTTCAAGGCGAACTTTATCATTTCTTCTGGAATGTTCTTTTTTGCAACTCGCGCCAGACCTTTGAATTCGACAGTATTATTCACTTCGTGGATTACCAAGCCGCGACTGTCATCCTCCATCAGATCGATGCCCAAAATACCACCGCCTACTGCCTTTGATGCCTTCAGACACAAGTCCTCCATTTCTTTTGTCACTTCACAAATCTCAGGATCGCCTCCTAGTGCGATGTTTGTCTTAAAGTCGCCCTGCGACTTTCTGTACATTGCCGCAACTACCTGATCGCCTACAGTTATGGCACGTATGTCTCTTGGCGGCCTCTTTATCATTTCTTGAAGATAGTAAATTCTATCGTGCGAGCCGTCCTCAATGTCTCGCATCTCTATTATTGCTTCAGTGGTATCCTTATCACGTAATGGCAATATTCCTCTTCCCCAACTGCCTATTATCGGCTTGATTACTATGGGGTAGCCAAGCTTTTCGATCATCCTCATTGCCTCCTCTGAGGAGAATGCAAAGTATGTCTTTGGCGTGGGAACACCGTGTTTTTTTAACAAAAGTGAGGTCACCATCTTGTTTCCACACACTTCTGCGACTTGGTGTGTGTTAATTACTGGGACATCTAGGAACTCAAGGCAGGCTGTAAAATGGAGCCCACGATAGTAGCTTACGCAGCGTTCAAGAACTACGTCGCCAAAATCAATGTCTGACCTTCTAGTCTCAGTACTCATCTGGGTTATCTTGGCATCTATTACGATGGTGTTGTGACCCATCTTGGATGCTTGATCCTCAAGCATCTTTTCTTCTAATCTGAGTCTATCAAATACGATGCAGACCTTGGCCAACTATTCTCCCCAGTCTTCTCCGACGCTTTCCGCTGGCTTTAGTTCTACATTGGAACCATTCTTCTTTGCTATTTCAAAGTCGGCTCCGCATTCTGGACATGAAACTATCTCTCCAACTGCTGCATCATCTGGGATGTTGATTGTTGCATCACATTCTAAACAATTCATTACGATCTTTTTCACCTCTTGTCTGCTAATTTATTAGCTTCTGTTGTCTGCAGTCCCCACAACTCAACAAAGCCTGTGGCCTTTCTTTGATCAAATGCAGATCCCTTGCCATAAGTTGCAATGTCGTGTCTGTATAGTGAGTGCTTTGATTTTCTGCCTACTACACGCAATCCTCCTTTGTAAAGCTTTAACCTGACAATTCCAGTGACTGTCTTTTGTGACTGGTCTATGAACTTGTCAAGGTCTCGCTTTAGCGGGTCCTGCCACAATCCTGAATATGCAAGCCAAGCCCATTCTTGGTCCACTATGCTTTTGAACTTGTTTTCGTGCTTTGTATGTACCATTTTTTCAAGGTCTGAATGTGCCTCTATTATGCACATGGCGCCTGGTGTTTCGTACACTTCTCGCGACTTTATGCCTACTACTCTGTCTTCTATGTGATCGACAATTCCTACACCGTTTGCTCCTGCTACTTGGTTCGCATACTCGATTAGTCTTACCGGATTCAATGTTTTCTTATCGATTGAGACTGGGACACCGTTTTCAAATTCAATTTCCATATATCGCGGTTTATCTGGTAGGTTCTTTGTCTTTACCCAGATAAACGCATCATCTGGCGGCTCTGCATATGGGTCTTCTAGGTTTCCTCCTTCTATTGCCCTGCCCCATAAATTCTGATCAATTGAGAATTTTTTTGATACGCTATCAATTGGAATGCCGTGTTTGTTTGCAAATTCCAGCTCTGTTGCTCTATCTAAATTCAAATCTCTGATGGGCGCAATTATTGGAAGGTTGGAACCGGAGCCAAAGGTGACATCAAATCGCACCTGATCGTTACCCTTTCCAGTACAACCATGCGCAAGTGCGCTGACCTTTTCTTTTTTAGCAACCTCTAAGACTTTTTGCGCAATCAGTGGTCTTGCAAGTGATGTTGCAAGACAGTACTTTTTCTGATAGAGGGCATTTGCCTTTATGGCCGGATGAATAAATTTTTCAACAAATTCTTTTTTTGCATCAATGTTATAGTGTCGCAGAACGCCAAGATGTCTTGCTTTTGCAGCAATTTTTTTCTGGTCGCTTCCCTCACCTACATCTACCGTGACCGTTATCACATCCATATTGTGCTCTTCTTGTAGATATTTTACAACGACAGAAGTATCAAGGCCACCTGAAAAAGCAAGTACTGCTTTTTGTTTCATTAGAGCTTTTCCGTCAATACAATTTGCATTTATCTTTTGTGCTGATCTGTTTTTGTTGTTCTATTTTCAATACTCATTTCAAAAGTTTGGAAAATAGTTTGAGCTAAATAGGTAGAGCTAAAATCCGATCACTATTTAACCGAAGTTTCATAACGCTGTTTTATGAAAATTCCCATTCTGGCAGGAATAGCAATAGCTATGGTGGGAATTCTGGCAATCATGCTGGGCTCTGCGCAACCTGACTCTGACCAAAACAGAGTTCGAGTCGCCTTTTTTGCCAACATAGCTCATGCCGTGCCTATAGTGGGAATTGAAAACGGAGAGTTTGCTAGTTATCTTGGAGATGTTCCAATTCAGCCCATAATAGTTGACAGCGGCCCGCAAGCAATTGAAGCGCTTTTTGCAAACTCGGCAGACATGGCGTATGTGGGACCGTCCCCATTTATCAACGGCTATGTCAAATCTGGAGGAGAAGGATTGAAGATTCTTTCCGGTGCTGCAAGCAACGGAGCAAGCTTTGTGGTTCAAAAAGACACGGATATTTTATCTGCCGCAGATTTTGCTGGAAAGAAAATAGCTGCTCCGTCAATTGGAAATACTCAGGATGTATCTTTGCGCACTTTTCTTTCTGAGAACGGCCTAAAGCCTGCAGAGAAGGGAGGCAATGTCATAGTTTACAATATTGCAAACTCTGAGATATTCACATTGTTTGCAAAAGGGGAAATAGATGGTGCATGGGTTCCAGAACCACTGGCAACAATCTTAGTGGAGCAGCTTGGAGGCAAACGGCTTTTCAACGAAGAAGATTTGTGGCCAAACAAGCAGTTCTCATCAGTTTTATTGATTGCACGATCAGATTTTGTCGAAAAACATCCTGAGATTGTTAAAAGATGGATTGAAGCGCACAAAAAGACGATAAAGTGGATTAACGAAAATCCAAGAGAAACTGAGATCACATTCATAGATTTTTATAAAAAACATACAGGCAAGATGCTGCCTGAGAGTATAGTGCACGGCGCATTTTCCAACATCATAATTACTGAGGATGCCAATTCAGAATCAATACGTGTTTTTGCTGAACGTGCTAACTCGCTAGGCTATCTTGGACGCCATGGCTACAATCTGGATGGCGCATTCTATCAAGCACAGGCAGGTGTCTGATATGGCAAAGCTTGAAGCAAAAGGAATTGTAAAATATTTTGATCACGACGGGCATAAACTGAAAGCACTTGGTGGTGTGGACCTTATAGTGGAGGATGGCGATTTTGTTTGTCTTGTGGGGCCATCTGGATGCGGCAAATCCACTTTCTTGAGAATTGCGGCGGGGCTTGAAAAACCGGATGACGGGCAGATTCTACTGGATAATCGACCAATCACAAAGACAGGGCCAGACAGAATACTGGTCTTTCAGGAAGGTGCTCTATTTCCATGGCTTAAGGTACGAGATAACGTGGAATTCGGACTCAAGATAGCAGGTATACCAGAATCGGAAAGACAGCAGATATCAGACAGATATCTTGAGATGATGCAGCTAACCAAGTTCGCAAACTCGTATACGTATCAACTTTCAACCGGCATGAGGCAGCGAGTGGCTATTGCCAGAGCTCTTGTGATGGATCCTGACGTGCTTTTAATGGATGAACCGTTTGCCGCACTTGACGCACAAACACGCGATCTACTTCTGGTTGAAATGCAGATGATCTGGCAGAAGACAAAGAAGACCATAGTGTTCGTTACCCATAGCATATCTGAGGCAACAGTACTTGGAAACAAGGTTGCAGTATTCACACACCGGCCATCCACTGTCAAAAAAATAATACAGATTGAACACCAAAGACCTCGCCTTGTAGAAGACAACTCGCTTTACAAATACCAGCAAGAGATTCTCACAGAACTAAGACCAGAAGTAAAGGCAAAGGGGAGCGACTAGATGACATCAAAGATAGTCGGAAAGAAAATTGCATTTTATGTGGGACTCGTTCTTGTTTGGCAGGCTCTTGACGCATCCAATATCTGGAGCGATAATGTGTTCCCATCTCCAATTGAGGTGGGGGAAGACTTGTGGTATGGAGCATCTGATGGAACACTCTGGTTTGGAATAGGCACTAGTCTTTGGCGTCTTGTGGTCGGCTTGTTGATTGCAATCGCTGGGGGTATGATTCTAGGCGTATTCATGGCTAGGGTTCCAACCGTAAATCAGACCATCGGCTCCATAGTGCTAGGTCTGCAGTCAATACCCTCAGTTGCATGGGCGCCTCTTGCGATAGTCTGGTTCGGATTAACTGATGCTGGAATAATCTTTGTGACTGTGGCAGGCGCAATATTTGCAGTAACAATAAACACGTACACTGGAGTTAAGAACATCAATCCTGACTATATTGCAGCTGCGCAGAATATGGGGGCACGAGGCACACAACTGATCACCAAAGTATTGATCCCGGCCGCATTTCCATATATGATATCTGGTTTCAAACAGGGATGGGCATTTGCATGGCGTGGCGTAATCGGTGCCGAACTGTTATTTTCATTTTTAGGTCTTGGATTTTTGCTTAATGTTGGCAGGCAGCTAAACGACGTTTCACAAGTAATAGCTATGATGATAGTAATAATGCTAATTGGGATCTTAATTGATGGTCTCATCTTCAAGAGAATCGAGGAAAAAGTAATGGCAAGGTGGGGCCTGAGATGACGCACTGCACGTGATTTGCAAAAAGACACACCGCATCCGGATGGCTACTAACTAATAACAAATTGCTATATCCTACACAATGAATGCAAAACAAATTGGTGCACTGACTGCACTTGTTGCAACCGTGCTAATGCTTGTAAACATAAGTCCAGCTTTTGCGGACGCCAAGACGTCAGGTGACAAGTATACCGTAAGCATGCTTGAAAAAAAGCAAGCCAAGGGGGCATCCAAGATGATAAAGACACTTGAGGAATACAAGAACACACTAAAGCAGCACAAATTCGATAATAAGAACACGGAAAAACGAATTGCAGACAAGACAAACTCAATTGAAAATAAGATTGGCGGTATTATCAGTATGTTAAAAAACAAGGTTCCAGTCCAAGATACGTCTTTTAGCGCACCCAGCGTGGAAATTATGGCGATAAACAAGCTCAGGTCTAGCATATCTGATGATGTTGGAATCGCAAGGGTGGTCTACAAGGCAACCGCAGGAGATGTGGCAGTTTTGGACGCAAAGGTGGTAATTGATTCTGGTGTAGAGAGACTAGAAAACCAGATCCGAAACCTGTCGGCGTCCAAGTCTACAGTGCATACTGTCTACATGAAGGTGGCAAATCCAAGCTCTGTCAGCATATTGGTAACGCAATAGCAAGCTGAACACTTTTTTTTATTTTTACGCCTATTTGATTTTTAGCGAAATGGCAAATGCAACTATGCATATTGCCACCGCAAAATACATCACAGAAATTTGGTCATAATAAAACGCTATGGTGCCTGCAACAACAGGGCCTATCACATTTGCAATTGCTATTGTGGAATTAAATATTCCAGTGGATGTTGATTTTGGATTGTTCTCCATAAGATGTATGCTTCCACCAATATACAAAAATGCCCAAGTAAATCCTACTAGTGCCATCCAGGGTATTGCCATCCACCAGCTACTCATTACTGCCATGCCCGCAAATACGAACACAGTCAGGCCTATACCTATTTTGAATTTGGTCACGTTTTTTGTGCGGATTTTCGTGCCCATCAGATTCATCAGAACAAAAGCAGTTATCGTGTTTGCAACGTACACCATTGATACCTCGTACAGCTTTGCGCCAAGGGACTGCGTGAGTACCAATGGCAGAATCGTCCATACTGCAGTGGCTCCAGTATGTCGGAATAATAGTGAGAGGAAGAGAAACCTGTTCCTTGCAATTACTGATTTTGTTGCGCCTGTTTCTTTTACAATTGCATACTGGGGCATACGCATGGTAAATACGAGTCCTGTAAGAAACAGGGCAGCACTGATAAGAAAGATTGTCTTCTCGTTGTTTGCAATTCCTGCGGCAACAATTCCAGCAAGCCAACCTAATGCATGAAATGAAATAACGGATGCAACTTTTGTTTTATCTTTACCTGATTCGTATGTGTATGCGAGCATAGCAGGCACCATCATGCCGCTTGCAACTCCTGCTCCGAGGCGTACTAGCAGAAGGTATAGCGAGTTGTCTGCAACATAATGCAAGCCAAACATTGCAGCGCAGGCAAGAAATCCTACTCTGATAAAGATTAGTCTTTTTCCACTCGCATCGGAAATCCTGCCAAAATACATGCTGGATAGTATCTGGGCAAAGAAAAACGAAGCTATGGTGATTCCAACTTCAAAGATGGATGTTGTCAGATTTTGCGCAAGAATCGGCATGAAGATGTATACTATAGATACACCTGCATGTTGGAAGAAAGTTGCACTGCGAATTAGATTGCTTATACCTATCTGCTGCATGAAGATTCGTTTCTCAAATAACCAATAATTAATAATTTGTGTTTGGTTTCTTTTAACACAAAATAATCTTTGCAAGCCAAGGCAAAGCAAATCATTGTTGACAAAAACGTCGCTAATGCGTCCAAGCTCAAAACTATCAAATCCCCATCGCTTTCAGATGAAGAAATTAGAAACGTAAAACTAATGCGGAGTAAGAATTGGAAGACAGTTGACTCCGCTGAGGACCTGATAAAAGATCCGCACAAACAAATGTGGAAAGTTAAAAGGAATCAAATTTTATAATCTAGTACAAACTCTTAGGAAGAGATCCACAAAGACGTGTATGTGGAAAAGACTGATGATTTAGAGAACAAAATACTCTGCTTGTGGATGGTGTACGACTATGGCAGCAGTGGACTGCTCTGGTATTATCTGTCCTGCCTCAGTTAGCGTCATGCCTGATTTTTCAGGCTCTAGTATCTTCCACACCAGATGGTGTTGCGATACATCAGGACAGCTAGGATACCCCCAAGAATATCTGAGCCCTCTTTTTCCTTCAAGGCCAAGCTCGCTTTTGATTCTCTGGTTTATCATCTCTGCCAGAGCTTCTGCAGTTTCCACCGCAAGACCGTGCAGATAGTATGCGTCTGTATATCGGTCTTGCTTATTCCATAACTCTATTGTCTCTTGTACCTTGCTTCCAACAGTTACTGCCTGAAACGCTACAATGTCATTTTCGCCAAAATAATCCGTAAGACACAGATGCTTGCTCTGTGAAGACCTTGGGAACTCAAATTCAATCTTTTGGCCTCTGTGTTCTACCACTAGCTTGCCATCTACATTGTGACAAACATAATAGCCGTACACGGCACGCGGCTCAAAGAGATGCTCGTCTAGCACTTTTTTCTTCCACTCATTGAGCAGCCTCTCGCCCTCTGTCTCAGGATCGTCTATTCCTCGGCCCCTTAGGCCCCACGATAACACAAAGAGCGATTTTTTGGAAAGATGGGTCCATACTTGATCTAAATTGATATCTTTGGGCTCGATCCTTATTGGAGCATCTATTACTCTGGGCATCGGAGGTGTTACGGGCTTTATTCCAGAATGAGGAAGGTCACCTTGCGGTCTTTCTACCTTTGTTTCAGTCCATTTTTGGATTTTCTCTTTCCATTCTCTGATGAACTGACCACGCTCTACTGACACAATTTTATCCATTGTCTTGAGGCCTTCGAACATGGTCTTGCAGTAAAACACTCCGTGCTCGTAGATCCCGCCTTCCTTTGCAATCCTGTTGATATAATTGGAATTGATTGCAGCACCTCCGCACAGAATCGGGATGGAGAATTTGTTTTGCCTTGCATGTTCTACAAAATACTGCATCTGTTTTGATGTTGAAACAAGCAGAGCGGAAAGTCCAACTGCATCTGCCTTCACCTCTTCTATTTTTTCGATAAATTTTTGGAGTGGAACCTGCTTTCCGAGATCGTATACAGTGTAACCATTGTTCTCAAAGATTGTCTTTACAAGGTTCTTTCCAATATCGTGCACATCACCATACACTGTACCTAACACAAGCTTTCCCTTGCTGGAGCCCTTCTCCTTCAGTAGGTATTTTTCCAACTCTGCTACTGCTGCCTTCATACATTCTGCTGACTTTAGCACAAAGGGTAGTATCAGCTCGCCAGCCCCGAATTTGTCACCAACCTCTTTCATTGCAGGAAGAAGATCATCATTTAGTGTCTGTATAGCCGCAGGATGTGTTATATGCTTTGCAATCTCTGTAATTCTTTTCTCATTTGCATTACCGGGAATCTTTTCCATTATTGCAAGAATTACATCCTGCTCTATCCCATCCTTTAATCTGTTTACGATTCTAAAGTGGGCACGTTTTCCCGCTGGCCAACTTGGGTCGACGTCAATTTTTTTTGAGGTCGTTATCTTTGTGTCTATTTTCTCAAAATGATTGATTATATCTGCAAGCGCATTTGGATGTCTGTTAAATATGAGGTTCTCTGCAAGCTCACGCTCTTTTGGGTCTATCTCGTTGTATGGGGTAATTTCTTTTGCATTTACTATGGCAGCGTCAAGACCTGCCTTAACTGCGTGATGCAGGAAGACAGAGTTGAGCACTTTTCTTGCAGCAGGAACAAGACCGAAACTGATGTTGCTCAAGCCCAAGACTGTAAATGCATTTGGGAATCTCTGCTTTACTAGTCTGATCCCATCAAGCGTGTTTCTTCCAGCATCCTGAAACTCTGTCTCGCCTGTTGCTAACGTGAATGTGAGAACATCGAACATGAACTGCTCTTCGCGTAGACCATATTTTTTTCCAGTCTCGTATAGCAGTTCTGCAGTCGCGACTTTTTCTTGCGGCGTTTTTGCCATTCCCTTGGGACCTATACATAATGCGACTGCTGGGAGACCATATTTTGCCATTAATGGTGCGAGTTTGTGAAATTTGCTGCCATCCCCCTCAAGATTGATGGAGTTTATGATTGGCCTGCCTGGTATCTGCTCTATTGCAGCCTGTACCACTGCCGGGTCAGTAGAATCTATGACAAGCGGCGCGTCAACCTCAAGCGATAATCTCTTTACGAGCTTTTTCATAAATTCAAGCTCATCAGATCTTTCAGTTGTTGCAACGCAGACATCAAGACAGTGTGCTCCGTCCTCTACCTGAGCTCGCGCAAGATCAATTAAACCATCAAAATCATCCGATAGCACTAGTTGCTTTGCTTTCTTTGATCCTTGGGTATTGAGTCTCTCACCTATGATAAGTGGGGGTGGAATCTGTCTTAGATCAACTGCCTTCATTGCTGAGCTTACTCGTGGGTACTTCAATGTGACCTTCTTGAACAAGTTTTTTCTAAATACTTAACTTGTCGGTTTCCTCTCATCGATTACTTTTCTTAGTGCGGCTATGTGGGCAGGGTTTGTGCCGCAACATCCCCCTATGATGCGAACTTTATTGTATTTTGAAACAAAATCCTTCAGGGCCTCTGCCATCTTCTCAGGGCTCATCTTGTATACTGCCTGCCCTCCTTGGTTTTCCGGCATTCCTGCGTTAGGAACCACAAGCAGGCTGTGTTCATCTTGCTCATCAAGCCAGCGGACGCTTGGAATCATCTCTATTGGACCTGTAGAGCAGTTAAGTCCGAAAACGTCGATTCCCATATCTGATACAGTAGTGTATGCTGCCTGGATGCTTGTTCCAAGGAGCATCTTGCCATACTGATCAAGCGTGACGTTTGCTATCAGTGCGACTTTTTTCCCCACATCTTCCATTGCCTGTTTTGCACCTTCGATTGCAAGCTTTACTTCAAGTATGTCTTGACTTGTTTCAATAAGCAGGGCATCGACTCCTCCGAGTATTAGGCCTTGGGCCTGTAGTCTGTAAGCTTGCCTTATATCGTCTAGTGGTTTTTGCCCAAGATCAGGATCATTTGAGCTTGGCAAAAAGCCGGTGGGTCCCATACTGCCTATCACATATCGTGGTTTGTCCGTGAACTCTGATGCAACTTCTACTGCAAGCGAGGCAATCTTTTTGTTTATTTCCACAGTCTGGTCTCCATATCCATACTCGTCAAGCTTTAGTTTGTTGGAGCCAAACGAGTTTGTCTCTATGCAATCAGCTCCTGCCTCAAGATAACTTCGGTGTATCTTCTTTATCCATTCTGGGTGAGTTAGAACCAATCCATCGTTGAATCCGTCTTTTCCATCGGGAAAATCCTCCGGCTTTGGGTTGAACTTTTGAATCTCAGTTCCCATGGCTCCGTCAAATAAAAGGATCTTTTCTTTCAATGCGTCAGTAAATGCCGGTTTTTCTTTCATGCATGATGTATGTTTATTTTCTTTTTAATCCTTTAATGCCTGCAAGAACTTTTGTTGCTGCGGCAAAGTCATTAGGAGATGTGATCAGTACATCTTTTGTCAATTTGTAAATCTCAACAATAAAATCGAGTATGGATTCCTCGTACCTTGAAAACTCAATTCCGAGCATTCTTGCTGACCTTGTGTTGTTTTCAGACGGTATCATAATACATGGTATTATCTTGAATCCCTGCGGCTTTAGTCTGTCTACTATGCGGAACACCTGGTCTTTTGACTGGATTACCTGTGTGACAAAACCTGTTGGTTCAGCACTTATCTTCTTTGTAATCTTGTCAAAGTCTGGGTCTGCTGGAATTGACAGAAAAAAATCAAGATTTTTTCCAAATCCCAAGTCCTTGAAATGACGTACGATATCACTTGGTACTAGTTTGGAATCTTTTGGGCCCTTTGGTGGTTCATCTCCCTTCAAAATCAAAAGACCATCCAATCCCAAAAGGATCGCATCGTATACTGACTGGGTAAGTGCAGTGATGTTTCTATCACGAACCCTAAGACTGGCAGTTATATCCATCTTTATTCCGTCATTGCGTATTATGGCTCCAGTTGTAATTGGTGATATTCTTGGAACCCCTAGCACAGAGTCGGTAAGATGGATCCCATCGCATAGATTGCTGATCTTGCTGATTCTTTTTTGAATTCTTTTCAATGATGCCTGTACTTCTTTGTGAGACAGCACTTTATCCTCAATGACACGAGGCGGATTTATCTCGTATCTTATGGTCATTTGTTTAGTCTCTAATTAACTTGATTATAACCTTTGAACAAGTTTCAAAATTAGACTGCCGGGAGATTGGAAAAAGAACAGGCGCGTTATCTCCAATCTCCCAGCCTATGGGCAAAAGCCCCCAAACCTTTCGCACGATTTGGTTGTTGCAACATAACTTACACTACAAAAGTATATTGGGTTTAGTTAACAATGTTAACTTGCAACAGCCAAAGAGGATCATATGACGCTAGAGCAAATCAAGAGTATACTCTCATCACAAATTCATCCGTATCTTAATACTGACACAAAACATGCTGCAGTAATGGTGGCAATTTACGGCAAAGAACCATGCGTGATAATGACTGAAAAGCCAAAGACTATGGTACAGCATGGCGGGGAAGTTTCATTTCCTGGGGGAAAAATGACAGACTCTGACCATGACCTGCTTGATACTGCAATACGTGAAACAGACGAAGAAATCTCATTGAATATATCGCGACTTCAGGTAATCGGGCAGCTTAGGCCCGTGCAGACCAGAAATTCTGGATTTACAATAATACCGTTTGTGTCAATACTTGATTCAATTCCACCATTGACACCAAATTCTGAAGTTGAGCAGATACTTCACATACCTATTCTACCTCTTCTGAGAACTCTTGGGGAAGATGATGACATAGAACACAGATCATTATTTGAGGCATACAAGCTTACATACGATAACAAGATAATCTGGGGAGCCTCAGCAAGAATCTTAAAACAAATATCGGACATCTTCAAACAGTGTAATCTGCTCTAAATGCTTGTTGTTATCAGATTCATTTAAAAAGAGGATAACTTGCCTCAATTTTTATGGCGGCAAGAAAGCATTCTGGAAGAAAAATCAGACTGCTAAAGAAAAAAAAGCAAAACTCTGCAGTACCAGCTTGGATAATACTAAAGACCAAAAGACAGGTCAGATCAAATCCCAAGCGAAGGCAGTGGAGACAGACTGACGTGGAGGTAGGATAAAGTGTCGCAAGAAGCTGAACGCGTTTACACTATTAACCTAGGTAAGGTATGGCTCTCTCCAAACAACCAGAGAGCAAAACGTGCAATTAATATGATTAAAGAATTCTCAAGACGCCACATGAAGACAGAACAGATAAAAATTGATCAGGAACTGAGCCAGGTCGTCTGGCAGAGAGGCATTAGAAGTCCGCCAAGAAAGATTCGAGTAAAAATGGCAAAGACAGACGATGGTTATGTGCTGGTCTCTCCATACGAGGAAGATGTAAAGCCAAAAACTGAAGAAAAGACAAAAAAAGAAAAATCAACTGATGCAAAGGAGCAAAAAGAAGAACAGGTAGAGACCAAGGAAAAAGTTGACGAGTCCAAACCCAAAGAGGAAAAGGATGCCAAACCAAAAGAAGACAAAAAGGAAAAGCCAAAAAAAGAATCCAAATCTGAAAAGCCTGATAAGCAATCTACGGCAAAAAAGCCCGCCAAAAAATCAAAATAGCTAGTTTCTAAATTATTCCATCTGGTACAGTTCTATGCCTGTTTTGATGCTTGATTCTGGTTCATCCCAGTCCAGTGTTCTATCTTGTGGTATCGTGCCGAGTGGATCGTAAGAGTCAAACTTGGTTGCCCCTTGCACCGCAGTAACCATGACTACCTTGGACTTGTCTCCTTGGGTGGTTGCAAGGCTGACACTCGTATTCTGCTCATTAAAAATATCGGAAAGCGTGTTTGTAATCGAGTTTATTTTTCCTATTGATACATTGTCGGTTCCAAATACGTAAAGCATTGTTTTTTTGACTGCATTTGGGGGCGCGTCTTCGTAGAGCATCTTGATGGAATCACGCAAGGATGCTTCCACATCTGAGAGATCCCTGCTGGTTGTCAGTATGTTAATGTCGTTTGAAATTGATGATGTGTGCAGTGAATTTACTACATACATTACGGCTGCATTTGTTATCTCGTAACATTTGCTTACTGTCAAATCAGGATTGCTTTCTAAGATAGCGTCGTTGTCTATTACGATGGTGGAATCTGAGCTAGTACGTAGCCTCTTTAACGATACGCCTGAGAGAAAGATTCGTTCCTTTTCAAATCCGAAAGGCATAAGTGCAAACGAGAGCACCTTTTTGCCTTCTTCTTTGGCAGCTGAGGCAACAAGTGGGGAAATGGCACATCCTGCCTTTCCGGCAAGATTTGCAAACACAATTACCGTCGAGTAATCAGAAATTCTGCCCCTTATCTTATCCATGACCTTTTGTGTCTGAGCACGAATCAAGTATGATGACGGGTTGACATAAGATTCTGTGTGTACTTTTATGTCGTTTTCTGAGCCAAGGTCATTGCTATCATGACTTATGGCTACCCAGTTCGTGCCAGTGAGGTTGCTTGCTTGTGCGGCCAACCTTGCGCCTGCACCGCCTATACCTACCAATAAAACTGGCTCCCTAAAGTCCATGGGGGTTACTTGCGAAATAGAATAAAAAACCTTCTTACTTAATTTTGATCAAAGTTCCGATCTAAAGTTTTTAGCTAGTGAGCGACCCGTAAAGGCCATGAGCAGTGGCTTTTGTGATTTTTACGTTTTTTCTTTGTCCTATCTGCACGTTTTCATCCACAAAGACGGATTTGTACGCAAAGTTTCTTCCCCTTATCTGATCGGCAGTCTGCTCATCAAACAAAACACTGCCTTCCCACCCAAGCCATTTTTTGTTGTTATCGAGCGCTATCTTGTTTATCAACTCAAACACTACCTTACTTCTCCGCTTTACTTCTGATACATCTATCTGGTCCATGCCTGCCGCCGGAGTTCCAGGCCGTTGACTGTACCTTGACAGGTTTACCACGTCAGGCGTGGTCTCCTCTAAGAGGTGAAGTGTTTTTGCAAAGTCTTCCTCGCTTTCTGTGGGAAAACCGACTATGATGTCCGTAGATATCGTAAATTCTGGGAATGTTGAACGGAATTTTTTTACCACATCCCTGAATGTTGCTGCTGTATGACCACGTTTCATGTCTGCTAGGACATTATCGCTGCCGCTTTGGACAGGGACATGCAAGAATTTGAATACCTTTTCACTCTCAAATGATGCTAAAAGTTGATCCTTTATTCTTGGCATGTACATAGGATTCATCATTCCAACTCTGATCATGAATTCTTTTGGGATCTCTGATACTTTGTTTACAAGCTCTGGTAACGTGGTACCGATATCTAGCCCATAGCAGCCATTATCAGTTGATGTAAGCCATACTTCCTTGCATCCATCGTCCACCTCTGATGATACCTGTCTTACAATATCTCCAATTCTAAATGATTTGAGATCGCCTTTTGCAATCTTTGTCTGGCAGAATGTGCACTCACTCATGCAACCGCTTGCTATCTCTACAATCCCTACAATGGGATTAAGACGGACCTTTGGCAGTCCTATTTTTGTTACGTCCGTATCTGATAACTCTACTTGTTTTCTTCCAAGCAGTGTTGAATCGATTATCTGTAGCGTCTTTCCTATGGAGTTAGGCCCAAGAAGACTTGCATTAGAAGAAAACCGTTCAACTGTTCTTGGCTCTGCTTTGGCAAGGCAACCTGCTACGACAAGCGGTTTTGTTTTTAGCTTCTTTATGCGATTTACCATCTTATTTGCAGTAGCATCCTTGACAGAGCATGTCACGATAAGGTTCAGATCGGAGTCTTTTGCGCTTGAAGCAAGTGTGTGGCCTCCATTCACAATAAGGCCTGAGATCATTTCGGCATCTGCAAAGCTTGCAGAGCAACCATATGACTCCACCCAGATCCTTGCCATTTTACTTGAAAAGGGCGTCTACCTGTGACGCTGTCATAAGGTTTTTGGAAACGACTAGCTCGCGAATGGTCTTTCCAGTTTTCAGAGATTCCTTGAAAAGCTCAGCCGACTTTTGGTATCCTATCTTTGGAGCAAGCAAAGTCACTATGACTGGACTTTTTTCGATGTTCTGCTTTAGTCGCTCCTCGTTTGCAGTAAGGCCGTCAATTAGATTCTTTGAGAAGATGGGCAGAAAGTTCTTGAGCATATCTGTTGAATCTAGTACTGCCTTTAGCATGCCGGGCAGCATGACATTGAGCTCAAACTGGCCCCCTTGCGCAGCATTTGCAACTGCCGTGTCATTTCCAATTATTGCAAAACATATCATGTTAAGGCACTCTGCCAGAGATGGATTGACCTTGCCTGGCATGATGGATGAGCCTGCATGGACTGCCGGTATGCCAATCTCGGAGAGGCCGGCTATTGGACCTGACGCCATGAGTCTTATGTCATTTGCTATTTTGTTCAACTCTATTGCAAGATTTCTAATTGATGATGATGCGTTTGCTACTGCAAACTTTGACTGTAGCGAGTACTGCATATCTTTTTCCGGTTTTAGATGAAGACCTGAAATCTTGGCAAGCTCGGAAATTGCAATGTTTCTGTAACCTTTTGGTGTGTTCGCACCGTTGCCTACTGCTGTTCCTCCAAGTGCGACAAGTTCAAGCTCTTTTGTTGCAGCACTTACTGCGTTTCGTGCTTTTGTAATTGATGTGGCATAGGCTGCAAACTCACTCCCTAATGTAACTGGCAAGGCATCCATAAGATGTGTTCTGCCAATTTTTTTAAATCCTGAAAATTCTTTTGCTTTTTTTGCAAGTGATTTTATCAGAATGTCTACTGCAGGAAGTGTTTCTTTGAGATTAAGAAGTATGGCAACATGCATGGCAGTGGGAAATGTGTCATTGCTTGACTGCGACATATTGACATGATCATTTGGGTGGAGAACATCGTATTGACCCTTTTTCTTTCCTAGAACTTCAAGCGCAATATTGCATATGACTTCATTAGAATTCATGTTAAAGGCCGTACCGGCGCCAGAATTTATCTCCTCTATTACAAATTGGTCGTGGTGCTTTCCTGCAAGTATTATATCGCATGCCTTGATGATTGCCTGACCTCGCTTTCTATCTATTGCTCTGGTGCGTATGTTTGCAACCGCAGCTGAGCGTTTTATCATAACATATGCTGCAATCAAATGCTTGTGTGATTTCTTACCAGTAACATGGTACTGCTGGATCGCACGTCCTGTGAAAGCGCCATAGTATGCATCAGAAGGAATTCTAACTTCGCCTAGTGAATCCGTGTCAACTCTATATTTCATACACCTTTGACTGAAGATAACCAAAATAAATTCCCAGCGGGCGTAAAATTTGCATAAGAAACGTCATAGTTCGACGGAAATAATGCGAATTATTATATAGGTTGGTAGAAGTCTCAAACACGATGAATAAGCGATATAGTATGCTATTTTCCGTTACAGCAGTAGCGGTTTTAGCAGCAACCTTATTCGGAAGCACATACACACAATCACAAATTGTAGGTTCTACAATGGCAGCAAAAAGCAGCGACGACCTGATTTCAAAAATCCATGATATGGGTGGCCTGAAATTGGTAATGCCGCAAGCTTTTGCAGCAGTTGATTGTGCAAACATCGAAGAAGGAAGGAATGTCGTAGAGTTCAATCTTACAGGCGAAAGTGCAGACCTGCCAGTAATTGGCGGCGGCACATACAAGGCCATGACTTTCAGCGGCCAGGTCCCAGGACCGACCCTTAGAGTCACACAAGGCGACGTCGTAATGATGACCCTGACAATTCCAAGCGATGAGCTTACTCCACACGGAAACGACATGCACGCATCTGAGATGAGTGCAGGAAACTTTGGCAAGGTATTGCCAGGTCAGTCACACACATACTGCTATGTTGCACAAGTGCCGGGTACATTCAAGTACCACTGCTCTGGTGTTGACGTCGCAGCAATGGACCAACACGTCCTCTCTGGCATGTATGGCATCACAATCGTTGATCCACTCAACGGTTATGCACCACTTGTTGTTGACAAGACAACAGTAAAGAACGGCCAAGTTGTTAAAGACAGACAAGTTTATCCTGCAGATGCGCTTGAATTCCAACTGCAATACAATCAGTTGTATCTAACTGACGCAGGCGGATATGATCAAAGCAAGATGTTCAAGCATGAGACCACTTGGACAGTTGTTAACGGTATGTCATTTGGTTATGTACCAAATGCTGCACACAACGAGCTTATCATGGGAGATGCAAAGAAGAACATCTTTGTTGCACAACCATGGAACAGCCCGGACCTAAAGCAATACCAGTCACAACTGTTGTTCATTGAGGAAGGACAAAAGGTACGATTCTTTATCGAAAACCAAGGAAACGAACCAGTATTCTTCCACATTGTAGGTGAAATCATCGACCGTGTAGTTCAAGCAAACGTAGTGCAAGCAAAAGGAACTGAGACTTGGCTTGTCGGAGGCTCACAGGGCATGATTGCCGATGTGGTCTTTGACGAACCAGGCGTATACGTTGCAGTAAACCACGACTATGCAGCAATCTTCACAGGTGCAGCATCAGTTATGGTAGTCGGTGACCCGTTCAACCTGAATCAACAGTTGGGTACCAACGCAAAGTCATATGCTGAGCTCTTAGGTAACCCAAGCGATGCAATCCCACCAATGGGCAAGAACAGCATTGCACATCCAAAGGTTAACCTCCACGGCTTGTACACAGATGAACGTGCTAACGAACTAAAGGCAGAACTAGGACTATAATCCTCTATTTTTCTTCTTTTTATTAAAACTCCAAAATGATTTACCGATATACTGATCGCAGATTTTGGCCTAATGATTATATTCTGTGCAAAAAAAGCCTCACTACATGAGTCTTAATCAATCTGTTTTAATTTGTGATCAGGTGGATGCGGTTCTAAATAACATTCTTCAAAAAAACGGCCTGCATATCACATATGAGCCACAAATAACAAAGGAAGATCTCGCAAAAAAAATCGGCGAGTTTGACATTATCATAGTAAGAAGCAGGACTACAATAACTGCAGATCTGATAGAAAAGGCAACAAAGTGTAAGATCATTGCACGAGTTGGCGTAGGACTTGACAACATAGACACAAACGCGGCCAAGGCAAAAAACATCCGCGTGATAAATGCCGTGGAAGGCGCAATGAATGCAGTGGCAGAGCTTGTCATAGGACTGATGTTATCTATGGCCAGAGAAATTCCGCGGGCCGACAGGGAAATTCGTAACGGAAATTGGATAAAAAAAGAACTCATGGGTTCCGAACTTGCAGGAAAATATCTTGGAATAGTTGGGCTTGGTAATATTGGGAAAAGACTTGCAAGACTTGCACGCTCACTGAACATGAACATAATAGGATATGATGTCATTCCAATTGATCCAGAATTTGCAAAGGAAGTAGGTCTGATCAAAGCGGATCTTGAAACGCTTTTGCAAAGCGCGGATTATATCTCACTACACGTCCCGCTTTTAGACAGCACAAAACACATGATAAACGCAGAACGAATCTCAAAAATGAAAAAGACTGCCAGAATAATCAATACTTCAAGGGGCGGAACAATAGATGAGAATGCACTGTATGAGGCAATAAAATCCGGCAATCTGGGAGGAGCCGCACTTGATGTCTTTGAAGTTGAGCCTGCTACAGGAAACAAGCTTGCAACATTACCTAATGTGATATGTACACCTCATATAGGCGCACAGACAAAAGAGGCACAATCACTTGCAGCCAACGTCATAGCAGAAAAGATAATCCAGATACTACGTGGCGTTATCTAGGTAATGTAACCTGACAGCCATATTTTTGACCAATCAATCACAATAAAATTATCTTTTAATTTATCATAAATTCTGCAAATTCTACACTGAATTGAACGTAATTGTTGCTTGCCTAGCGTTTAAGTCAAAGAGCAAGCATAAAATACAGATTTTAGGTGGTCAAAGTTGTTGAAAGCGTTTCTTGTCCTTGCTATTATTGCCTTCGGTATGATTACTCCCTCAGGCATATTTGCAGAAACTGACTCCGTCGAAGTCAATGGCAAAGTGTATACTGTAGAATATACTGCTACTGGGCTTGAGGTTTTGGGACTTGACACTGACGACCAGCCGCCTACTTTGATAATACTGATGTCTACTACGGATGTCCAGGGTACTCTGGAAGTGATATTGGACAGGAGCTTTCTTGACGCAAAGGCAGATGATGGCTCCGATGAAGAATTCCTAGTTCTCATAGATGGTCTTGACACGACATTTGCAGAATCATCAACTAGCACACAAAGAATTTTGCAAATACAAATTCCTCCAGGAACAATCTCTGTTGATATAATAGGAACTGACTTTGGACTTGCACCCGTAGGAGAATCTATGGAAGAGCCTGCAGAACCTACTGAACCGGCTGAAATACCTGAGGAGATTCCTCAAGAGCCCCTAATACAAGAAACACCTGAGATGAGCTGCGGTCCTGGAACCATACTTGTAAACGGCCAGTGTGTGGTAGAGCAAGTTTCTCCGCCGGTGGCAGAAACACCTGAGACTGAACCGCCTATTGAAGAATCAATATGCGGACCAGGCACGGTGTTAAAAGATGGCGCGTGTGTTCTTGATCAGAGCTGCGGTCCTGGAACCATACTTGTAAACGGCCAGTGCGTACTGGATGAATCCGCTTCGGAGCCAAAATCGAGTAGAGGTATGGCATTTGAGTTTGTGGCCCCAATGGTTGCAGCATTTATTATCGCAATGATAATAATGATTGTTCTGTGGGGAATCGGCAAAGCTGGAAGAAAGAAAAACTAGACGATCTTCTGGTCGATTAGATATTGTAGCGCATTGAGAAACTCGACATCTGTTATCTTTCGCTCAAGCCACCATCCTGCATTGTTTTTGTACCATTGTGGAATCTTCATGGATTCTTCAGGATTTATTGAGATTGCACCCTTGTCTGACAGGAACTTGAGCAAGCTATAGTCGGAAATAATTCCATCTGTCCACTGTGATATTATGAGATTGCTACCAAAAGGTAAAAAGGCATTGCCTGCGTCCACAATCTCAAACTCTGTAGAGGCATCGGCGCCAGCGTATGTTATCTGGATCTGGTATCTGCCTTCCTTGTATAGCTGCGGATCAAACGCGTTTGGCGTTGTAATTGATGTGTTCATATCTTTTATTGGAATCGGAATTGCCGAACTTTTAACTCCATCAGGTCCTACTATGTGCATGACTGCAACACTGTCTGAAACTTCGGAGACGGTGATTATGACTGTAAGGTAGTCACCGTAATTGTAGGTGGTTTTATCCGTTGTAACATCTACTGTGAGTGCAAAAGCTATGTGCACTGGAAGTATCAATAGTACAAAAAGCGCGTAACGTTTCACATAATCGGCAGACATTGGACCAGAAAAAAAGCTTATGGTTCTAGCGTAGTTTCTTTGAAAGAATGTCTATTGCTTCGCGTATTTTCACATTGTCTTTTACACCCAATCTTGCAAGCTCCTGCTCTATTACCTTGAGCGGATCAGCTGTTTTAGATTGCTGGTTTGTAGCATTTTCTATTTCCTGCTTTAGGTATTGTATCTGTTCTTCCTTTTTGTCAATTTCTTTACGAGTCTTTTCTATCTGCTCTGCATGATACGATATTTTCTCCTTGAGATGGTTTTTCTCATTTTCAAGATGTACTAGGAGAGATTTTCTATCCGCTTCTGTAACATATTTGCAGTTCACTTTTTCCAATTCATCTCTGGGTTTAACTTTGTCTGCCTGAAGTGATTCTATCTCTTCTTTGAATCTTTTTTCTGCCTCTTTTAGTTTGTCAAGCTTGTTCTTTTTTTCAACAAGATGGGCATTTACAAATTTGAGATATTGATTTGTGTTGTTGATCTGATCCATGAATTCCTCAGATTTTTCCTTGATCAGTTCTGCCTTTGTAGATTTGACTTGATCCCTGCCAAAGATGATCATCCTGTCTGTTACTGCCATGGGATCCGCAGCATCAATCTTCGTTCCAACTCCGGTTATATGGGACCACTCATCTTCGGCGCTGGTATTCTGGCCATAGTGTTTTTTGAGCTCTTCTTGTTCTCTTGTTATTTTGTTTATGTGCTTCTCAGTCAATATGATGTCTTTGGACTTCTATGATATGACGTGCTAGTCGTCTGTATTGGACAAGCTAGAAATGTTTATCATATCAACACTCTCACATATTGTGAGTTTCACATCCTGAAATTCCTGCTAGTGAAAAACTCTAGGAGAATTCTGACACTAGCGGACATTCTTTTTTCAATTATTGATCTTGTTGGCGTACTAAGAGCTGTTAGAGATATAAATAGGACTTGGGTAGCGGCGGTAATGCGCACAAGACAAGACGTAGCATGGCTTAACATGTGGAGGGAAAACTCACCTGAAATACGAAAGAGAGCCATAATCTGGAGGAAACAAAGCGCCTTTACCAGGATTGACAAGCCTAGCCGAATTCAGAGGGCAAGACGACTTGGCTACAAGGCAAAGCAGGGGATGGTTGCAATTCGAGTGCGCGTTGGAACTGGCGGTATGAGGCGTCAAAGACCTGTTGCAGGAAGACGACAAAAACACCTAGGTGTTACTCGCATGAAGGCAGAAGTCAACATGAAGCAGGTTGCAGAAAGAAGGGTTGCTGAAAAATACAAGAATCTGAAGCTACTGGGATCTTACTTTTTGTACAAAGATGGATTTCATTACTGGTTTGAGGCAATACTTGCAGACAAGTCTCATCCTAGAATTGCAAAAGACAAAGAGCTCCGAAAGCGAGTCCTCTCAACATAAATTGAATCTCTTACTGCTTTTGTTGTTTCTATTACCACTGATCTTGTTGCCGGCATATGGGCAGCCTCTGTCCGATAGAACGGGGATGAAAACTACCTTTGAGGTTACTGTGGATGGAAAAAAATATCCATTGGAGATAGTTGGAAATTTTGATGTGAAAAGTGTAGACCTGCAAGGCAACAAGCTAGAGATTGAGATCTACAGCAGTCTCTCAAACAATCTCGGGGAAATGCAAATTCCTCTTAACGTAACACGGGAGCCAATACAATTCTTCATTGATGAGCAGGAGTTTTTTCCCAAGGTTCTAAAAAATGATAAAATTCACTTTGTAACACTGCAATTTGCGGGTAATGGAACTCACAGACTTGTTATTACTGGAGCTCCAGAACCGTCAGTTCAGATGGAAGAAAAAATTGTAAATGGACAGATCCCGTATCTACCTATTGTATTAGCTGTGATTGCTGCAATAACTGTTGGAACAATACTGGTATACAGAAAAAGAAAACAAAAGAGCTCCTAAACTACACGCCATGTATTTTTGACTTTGTATTTAGGAGAAGCTCATCTGACCTTGAGTGTGTCTTGAAACACTCTACAATGTTTCTGAGCAACTCGTAACACGTGTTTGCTTGTATGCGCAGAACTTTATCATTAATTAATTCCAGCAAACGAATTTTTTTACTATAATACAATATCTTATTTAATAACTATGATTTTGAAAATCTGATACTGTTAATCTATTCGTTGAGCAACTGTTGCACGAGTGGTTCAAGATGCCCCATTTGGCCAAATGAAACATCACGCAATATTCCTTTTCTGTCTACTACTATTGCAGAGGGGGTTCCACGCAGGGCATATTTGTCAAATGTTTCTGCAGAATATTCTTTTGACTTAAAGTACTGCTCCACTCTTGCAAGAATCTCTTTTCTGTAGGTTTCTGGTTGATCATCGAACTCTGGAATCTGACTTTTTATGAAAGCAAGCATCTTTTCTTGGCTTGGGGCACCACTCTCTTTTACAAGGTTATCCATACCAAGGGGAAATGGTATCTTGTAAGGCAACTTGTTTCCATCGACAATCTTTCCGTATTGGGTGAGTGCTTTTTTCGTTTCACCTATGACCTCACCAGTTTTTGCCAAAAGTTCCAAATTCTCAACCGTGTTTTTGTCAAAATCCTCAAATGCAGTTGCGATGCCAAGAACCCTTACTCCCTGATCCTTGTACTTGTTGTAGATGTTGATTGCCTCAGGTATTCCATACAGGAAACAGCCAGGACAGTTAACTTGGAAAACTTCGACCACCACGATTTTGTCTTTTTCTTGATCGATATTAGTCGGCATGCCTTGCACCCATTTTGAAACTCCAAGGTTTGGGGCCTTCTGTCCAATCTGCGCCATCATAAAGTGTGGTGATCTCACTGCACTTTAAAACGTAGCGTGAACCTTGCATACAATAATATATTTGCAGGAATCTGCTCACATCAGAAATGGATGTAATTCCAGAATCCCGCCTTGCATTATTTGCTGAAATGGAAGACCGCTATGAAAAAAAGGACGTCGACTATTTTGTCAATCTCCTAGATAATGATGATTACGTCATAAGGACACGAGCTACATGCATACTAGTGGATTTTGGGGGGGAGGACAAGATACCGTATATTGCCAAAGTCCTAAAAAACGATGAGAATGAGCTTGTCCGACACGAGGCAGCCTTTTCTCTTGGACAAATGGGATACAGAAGCGCAATTCCTCATCTTGAAGATGCCACAAAGAACGATCCTAGTATGTTTGTCCGACACGAGGCAGCCATAGCACTTGGAGTTGTCGGGGCAAAAGAGGCAAAACAGACGCTAGAGCAGGCATTGAAGGATCCAAGCATTCCAGTGCAGGAATCGGCAGTAGTTGCACTATCAAATCTTGTCTTTATGGAAAAACTATCAAAGAATGAAAAATTTGCCAAACTTACTGGTGGATGAACCAACTAACAGGTAAAATCACGCTGACTTGAGGTTCACTAATCTGTTAAGGAAAGCGTATTAGATTAGTAGAAAATCAATCATAGTATGGCAGAAAATCCGGTGCGCTCATTAATTGAGAATCTTGGTAAGGAACTAACACAAAAACCTCCTTCGGATCGATTGTTTCCTTACGGCAAGGTACAAGGAAAGGTGATAGCGCCAGAGAATTTTATGCAAATTTTGGAGACTACAAAACCGCGAAAGATTGCTTTCGTAGATGGAGGTGATGGCATTCTGGAAGAGTCGCCAAACTTTATGATAATACTGAACAGAGTGTATTTCTCGATTTTTGAAGGAAAGAAAAGAATCTCGGCATCAAAGCTCAAGCAAAGAATAGAGTTTTTTTCGTATGTAGTGTCTGAAGTTCGCGATAATGAAGATAAAAAGACAGTAAGTTATAATACGAAATTATTCCCCTATTCTAAATCTGATCTAATATATCTTCCAGATGAAACGGATCTGGAATACAAAACTGACAACACGAATGTTCTGCAAGAGTCACGATTAGTATCCCTCTCAAGAAGATTTGCAGAATGGAGTTTGGCAGAAAAGGTAGCATCAGAAGAATTGAATGAGGGGGACATACTTATCATGGATGGCTCTCTACAAACGGGATACAAGAACGAGTCAAAATATGCATCAAGATTGTATGATTCTGCGCAAAAAAGAGGTGTTATAGTATGTGGTCTGACAAAATCGAGTCGACTGATAATGGAATCAGGCGAGCCTCTGCTTGCACGAATACAGGAGATAGCGGAAAATGTTCCATTCGAAACATGGTTTGTAGAGATCGCAGACATGGCCTCTTCTGATAATAGAGGTCACATGCTTGCAGCCAAATTTCATCCAAAGTCAAAACATGTGTTCCGATTTGAAATACTACGTGATCAATTCAACAGAATGGATGACTTGGAAAAAAATGACGTTCTTGCAAGCATTGCTGCAAATTCACATGATCTTGCAATGCCTGGTTACCCGTACGGCTCAATAGATGCTGACAGATTCGCACAAGTCCGGAAAAATGAACTTGAGATGTATCGTGGTCTTATGGTTGCTGAAATGACAAAAGTAGCCGAATGGAAAAGACTACAAAAATACACGCTTACTACAAAATTCCACGATGATCTTAACTTGGTGACAAGCTGATGAATCAAATCGATATAGTAGGACAAGTAATAGGCGGCTCATTTGGTGATGTCATAGTCAGGGAAAAATCTGGCAAGAATCTGGAGATTGGTGATCTTTTAGTTTCTGATGAGAATGACTCTATTTTGATTTTGCAAGTATTCGCATTAGAGTATGGAAGCCAGATCCAAGACAAGATGCAACAGATGATGTCGGGAGTTAATCTGGAGCAGGGAGGTATCAATGCAGAGTTCTATGAGCCGGAATTTGTCAATTACGTTCTTGCAAGAATAAAGCCGCTTGCACGTGTTTCCAAGTCCGATAACAAGGTAACATTGCCAAAATCTCTACCGATGTTTTTTAACAAGTTAAGATTGGTACAATCATCTGATCTGACATTTCTCAAAAAAGGTGGGGAACAGATCTATCTTGGAAAGATAAGAAGTGGAAGCAAGATCGTAGATGCAGAAGTATGGCTACGAGCAGAAGACGTATTTACGCACCACATACTAATTCCCGCTACTACTGGTAGAGGCAAGAGCAATCTTGTCAAGACTATACTGTGGCATGTTCTTGATTCAAACAGCGTTGGCGCACTGGTTCTTGATGCACACGATGAGTATTATGGTAGAAAAGATCCGGGGCTAAAGGATCATCCCTTGGCAAAGCAGAATCTTGTATACTATACACCAACACCGCCTCCAGGCTCCAACAGACTTGTAATAAACCTGGAATCTATACGACCTGAACATTTTCTGGGCATTGTGGAGTTTTCTGACGCCCAATGGCAGGCAATTAGAAGCTATAATGCAAAGGAGCGCGAGTTCTGGATTAGCAGGATAATGACAGAGCCACTGATCTCACTTGGCGTTGGAAATGGCGCCGAAACACACGTTGCAACACTTGCTGTGCTAAAAAGAAAACTGCGACTGATTCTGAGTCTTGAAGTTGATGAACAGGGTAGGATCAATTCAAAGAATGACGTATTCGATGCGGGCACAAAAGGACTTACCACTGTGGACGACATTGTACGTGATATAGAAGCGGGTAAAATTGTGGTACTTGATACATCGCGTCTTGGAAATGAAGCTGAGCTAATAGTGGGAAACATTATTGCATCAAGAATATTTGAAAGATACAAAGAACACAAGGCAAAAGGGGAGCTTGACAGAAAACCCGTAGTCACAGTGGTAATAGAAGAGGCACCTCGTGTGATCGGTGAAGATAAGATAATTCCAAGAAATGAGAACATATACAGTACTATAGCGAAGGAAGGGCGCAAATTCAAGATAGGACTCACAGCAATAACACAACTGAGCAGTGTCATACCGCGAACAATTTTGGCAAACATGAATACAAAAATAATTCTGGGAAATGAGATGGTTCAGGAACGTAAGGCGATAATAGAGAGCGCATCGCAAGATCTCTCAGAAGATGATAGGAATATCGCAAGCCTTGACAAAGGCGAGGCAATAATTTCAAGTATTTTCGTTCCATTTGCAATCCCGATTAAAATTCCTCTTTTTGAAGAGCTAGTAAGACAAAAGGATCATTCAAAAGAGATACCAAAACCAAAAGTGTATTAGAAGATGAAATTTGCACATCTTGCCGACATTCATCTAGGATTTCAAAAAGTAGAATCACTGCAGAAAGTGGAACAAGATGTCTTTGAGCGAGCGATCGATGATTGTATAGCAAGAAAAGTGGATTTTATCGTCATATCTGGCGATTTATTTCATGTTAATATACCTGAAATGAGGGTCCAAAAATTCGCATTTCGTAAATTCAGACAAATACATGATATGGGAATTCCAGTATACGTAGTGTATGGAAGCCATGATTTTAGTCCTGTCTCAAACTCTGTAATTGATCTTCTAGTTGAAGCAGGCTACCTGAAAAAAGTTACACTCGATGTTGGAGGAACAGATGATAAAATTCACCTTGATTTTGTAGTAGATAAAAAAACAGGAGCGCTAATTGCCGGACTTTCCGGCCTCAAGGCAGGAAAAGATGTTACATGGTATGAAAGGCTTGATAGAAAATCACTAGAATCAGTTACCGGCTTTAAGATATTTCTGTTTCATGGGGGACTCGATGAGATGAAAACCGAGGAGACATCAGAGGGAGATTTCATGCCGATGTCATTACTTCCAAAAAACTTTGACTACTATGCAGGCGGCCATCTACACACATTCTCGCATCAGAGCTATCCTGGATATGACAACGTTGTCTATCCGGGAACCTTGTTTTCAGGATATCATTCTGATCTTGAAGAAAACGCGCGTGGAAGAAAAAGAGGCTATGTATTAGTTGATTTTGATACAAAAATTAACAGAGTTGAATTTATTGAAATTCCAAATACCGATTACGAGCTTGTAGAAATCGATGCACATGGGAAGATATCAAAAACTGTCAACACAGAACTAATGACGAAAATCGCTCACATTGATCCGTCAGGGAAAATAATAATCGTCAAGGTCTCAGGTGAACTTTCACAGGGAAAGACATCTGAGATCGAGTTTTCATCACTAAAACACACCTTAAGGGAAAAAGGTGCACTTGACGTAAAGGTAAATCAAAGCAAGTTAACCTCACGTGAATACAAGATAACAGAAGCTACAGGAAGAAACAGAAGTGAAATAGAACTTAATGTATTCAAAGAAAACATAGGCGAGCTAAGATTGGATCAGAAGGAACTACTATCAGACTCTGGAATCCTGATGGCAAAGAAATTACTTGCTACACTTAACAAACCGATTTTAGAAAACGAGAAAAAAACAGACTATATCAAGAGAATAGAACAGGATGCGATGGAGGTGCTCGGGCTATGATACTGAATTCAATTGAACTAGAAAATATACGAAGCTACCAGAAAGAAAGAATTGATTTCCCAAGAGGCATCACATTATTTGAGGGGGATATAGGATCTGGAAAATCCTCGGTGCTTATGGGTATAGAATTTGCTTTATTCGGCCTTGGTTCACAAAGACCAGAATCATTGTTAAGCAAGAAAGCAAGTGAGGGCTCTGTGATATTGGAGTTTGAAGTGGATGAAAAAAGATACATCGTAAAACGAAAGTTAAAGAGAAAAAATGATTCTGTAAGTCAAGACGCAAAGGATTCTTATCTTATATATGATGGACAGACTGAACCGCTATCACCATCTGAATTAAAACAAAAAATACTTCAAATTCTTAAATTTAACGAGCCATCAGATCCACGTTCTGAAAGCCGTATATTCAGATATGCCGTGTTTACGCCCCAGGAGGAAATGAAACAGATTCTACGCGATACTGGTAAAAGACTTGAAACGATTCGTAAAGCCTTTGGGATAGAGGATTACCGAATAGTAACTGATAATGCAAAAAACCTATCTGGCAAACTAAAAGAAAAAATGGTCGAATTTGCAGTTAGATTTGAGAAATTAAACGAAGATGAACAAAGCCTTAGCATCTCAAAGAAAAATGCATCTGCACTAGAATCCCGATTAGAACGACTGGTCTCGGATAAGGACTCCCTTGAGAAAAGAAAATCCAGCATCACAAAAGCAATTGACCTGATCAAAGAACAAATGATGCAAAAGGAAAAATTTGATGTACAGCTTGACAAATTAAACGCTCAGATAAAAAATGCAAATACCAACCTGTCTATTTTTGATTCACAAATCATATCATCAAAGAAAACAATCTCAGAAATAGAGTCAGAATTAGAATCACTTGAGAAAATTAGATCCCCTACTGCTAGATCCATATCTGAAATAGATGTGGAGATAAACAATATGTCCCAGATTCGTGACAAGATACTTGACGCCAAATCAAAAACGACCTCGTTAGAATCTGATCTTGCAGCGCTGCAAAAGAGTCTTGGAGAATTTGTTAATCTGTCGAAAATTGAGCCTGATAAAATCAGGACAGAACTAGGTGACATTCGTAATAAGTTAGAATCAATTAAGGCAGAGTGTGCTGTTGTTGAAAAACAAAAGATTCTGCTTGAAAAAGAGTGCAAGGATATTGAACTTCTTTTATTAGAGCTAAAAAATCTGGGTGCAAAATGTCCTCACTGTGAGCATGAGCTTACACAAGAACACAAGAAAAAAGTGGAAAACGAAAGACGTGTCAGATTACAGAGTCTGCAAGATAATCTAAGACAAATTGAGGATGCTTCTCTGCGTATTTCTGAAACGCTCAAGCATCTCATTCAAGAAGAATCGGCAAAAGACCAAAAGCTGCGCCAAATTGAACGTACTTTACCGCTACGAGAACAGTGGTTTGAAAAGACCAATCTCTTAACTTCAATAAAGGCAGAAATTCCACACCTTGAATCACAATTTGCCTTGTCAAAAGAAGAATCATTCCCTCCACTGCCGAACGAGGATGCCTTGAGTTATCTCAGGAGATTGAAGGATGCAAAAAGAGAATTCGAGGCGTCACGACAGCGAATATCTACTCTTCAATCACAAAGAAAAAAAGAAGAACAACTACTAAATGATGCACAAATTAAATCAAAAGAGCAGCATACTTTGATCCTTGATATCAAAAAAGAAATTGAACGCATCTTAAATGATCTAAATCGTCTATCTGGCCTAGAACAAACCTACATAGACAAAACAAAAGAACAAGCAGATATTGAAAGACAGCTTGAAATGACAAAGAGTGATCTGATAAGATATACCCAGTTACTAGAAAATGAAAATGCAAACATTACAAATCTTGAACAAAGAATATTGGAAGCAAAACACTGGCGTGCACAACACTTGAGATTTTCTAATTATTATGCTTGGCTGCGCGAATTCTTTATTCCGACTATAGATAAAATAGAAAAACAAGTTTTGCTCTCAATACAACAGAATTTTAATGAAATATACAAAAAATGGTATTCAGTTCTGATTGACGATGTCACTAAAGAATCAAAAATAAATGAAGAATTCACACCGCTTGTAGAACAAGATGGATTTACTCAAGATGTGGAATTTTTGAGTGGAGGTGAAAAAACTAGCATTGCGCTAGCATATCGCCTTGCGTTAAACTCGATGATGAGACGGGAATCGGACGGACTGAAGTCAAATCTACTCATACTTGATGAGCCAACAGATGGGTTTTCCAAAGCACAATTATCAAAAGTGAGAAATCTTCTATCTGAACTAAAGTCACAGCAGATCATATTGGTCTCGCATGAAAAGGAGCTTGAAGCATACGTCGATAATATCTTTCAGATAACAAAAGATTCTGGCATCTCAAGGGTTTTACGTGTTAGCACCTAGTCTGAATTGGAATATAGGATTAGATACTCCTCTGGGTTTTTTCGTCGCTTTTTTGACTTTAATGCATCTTGATACAGCTCATAATGTTCAATTAAGTAGAGCCTACTTCCGAATGACCCAAATGGATCTATTCCAACCAAATTGAATCCTGATTCTGGCGTCAAAGCCAGTTTCTCTTCATTTGTGATCTGCATTCAGTGTTTATTATATGCAGGTACCTATTAACTGCGATTGAATATGTTATATAAAAATTACATTTTTTTAGCCTAGAAGTAATAAATACTATGTATATTATCGAATTAATAGATAAATATTATACGAAAATGACCAATAGTCTTAAAAATATTAATGACGTACGGATATGGTGCTGCATTATCCAGATTCTATAATCGCACATGCTGTAGAAGACAAGATGGCAAAAAAAATGCATAAGCATCTAGAGTCACTTGGCCTTGACTGCAAACTTATTCCTGACGGTACAATGGATTTTGAGTATGACTATCCAAGATCCTCCCTTGATGGACCAAACCCTGGTGTTGCAAGCAGAGGCGTGATGAAAGTCAATGACCATATTGACTATATTGACATTCTTAAGAAAAAAACTGTAACAAAAAGCGAATTTGCACCTGGCGGCATGTATGGCATGGGAATTGCAGAAGGGACAATGTGGAAGCTTCGATACTTTCTATCATTCCCATCTGAAATTAACATCGGACCACTCAACATAGGTACATTGACAAAGATACTAAAAGGTCGTATACACTCAAAAGTGGAAGATTTCATTTGGGATGGATATGGCAAGCTTACAACACTCCCACCAGGGCTTATTCCTGACGATGTAATTGCGGTGCTAAGTGGTGATGCTGTGTTAAGAGAACTCATGATGCACTCTTTACTTAAAGAACGTATCATCACAGTATCCGTATACACGCCAAAGACAAAAGTAAACTATGATTATTTACAAATAGTCAAAGATGATTCCTACTGGTACAAATACAAGCCAAAAAAAGAGTCATATGCAAAAATCCTGATCACATCAGAATGGAAATCACAAAAAGATGCGTTTCCAGACAAAGAGACTCTTGCAATGTATCAAAAAATTGCAGAAGACATCAAGACCATGGTTGACAAACTCAAATATCATCTGACAAAATAATCATTCTTTTTCTTTTGCAAACACTTTATTCATAACTGTATCTGCGGATATTTTTTGTTCGACTGCAAACGTTATGGCACACAAGTTTCTAACTTCGTATTCTAGAAGTTTTATGATCGAAATTATGGTGGAAAAGTTGAAAATACGCACAAATTCTGCATTATGCGCATCAAATATTCTCCTATCAAAAGCATGTTCAAATTCGCTTATAGCATCAATTGCGTTTTCCTGTTGTGGCACCAAGTTCTTGTATTTGGTGTTTAAAAGCTCATTGAATGTGCTCTTGATAGAATCGGCTGAAATCATGCGGGTTAGAAGCTCCTTTGAACTCGATGATATCTGCGGCACTAAAAGATTTTGAATTTGATTTTCGTCAAGATCCCAAAATTTAGCACGAAGAATACACATCATATTGTAATAATCTATTTCCATTCCACATAGATTGTGCAATGAAAAATCTGATGAATTTCGCAGAACGTGTGAGAGATTTTCATAGAAAAACTTGTCAAAATATACATCAAGAATCTGGATCTGTTTTTTTTCATTGTATATGGAATATGCTTTATCTACCTCATCACCAATCCCAATCGATTTTAACACAGTTACCGTCTCTTCTACATCTTTTGCAACAAGTGCTTTTAGTACGATGTCTCTTTCATGAATGAGTTCTTCAGCATGTAAGCTAATTGACGCTGCAATGTCTTCGTGTTCTCTACTTAGCACCTTTCCTTTTAGAATTATCTTCAGATTTCTTATTATGAATCTCAAATAGTATGCAAACAAAATGTTGGAGCCACCCACTGACATCATCATAGAGTGGTGTATGTCTGCCAATCTGTCTCTTAAGGCAAGCTCAATTTTTTGTGCAGTGTATGGTTTCGTAACTTTTGAAACAGAGTCTGCATAGGTGGTGTTCTTGATCCTAGTTATCAATTCCTCGAGGTCTCTTGATTCTGCCAGCATCTGTAGGTCTTTTTCGCTTAGTAGCTTGCCCTTTAGGCTGTATGATTTTACTCCGGCATATACAAGCAGCGATGCCGTCGCCATGTAAGTCAAATATACTACTAGTTAATGATTTTTATTAAAATATAATAAAATCAATAAAAAATGTAATTAATTGATCCGAATCACTATAAATTATATTTTAAATTGATTTTATTGTAAATTTTAGAAGACAGTAAACACCTAAACAAACGCCAAGATTCAATCTGACCTGTTGCATCCAAAACAAATCTATGATATGAATCCGAGGTCATGGACAAAAAAATTCCAAAAAAATTCCATCTCATACCTAATCCAGATGGCCGCATTCTATCATGCCCTCAGTATTACAATAATGTATGCGTCCTCATTTGGCATATCTCATGTCATCTCCGATTATGAGGCTCCATCATTTCCAATTTCAGTCGTTATGACGGTAACATCTGGTCCTATCGAAGAGATCTTGTTCTTTGGTCTTGCTTACTATGTCGCTGGTACCCCACAAGCAATCCTGTTTACAGGTGCTATATGGTCAGTGGCGCACATTTTCAGCACGCATGTGTTTCAGATAAACACGCTTGGCTATGCGAGTTTTCTATTTGCAATACCTCATATGTTTTTCTCAATACGAACGTGGTTAAGCGGAAAAGGTTGGTTTGCAATTTTATTTCATTCTGTATGGAATACCGCCTTTCTTCTGTCCTATTGCTACCTTGGCATAAAGGAATGTTCAGTCGTGGGAACTGTCAACTATCTGACTGTGGACTTTCTGGCAATAGGTTTGGCAGCGTCACTAATCTCAATAATCTGGACTTTACATAATAAATCAAAAATCTCTAAGACCGTGTATACAAAAATCCTAATTTTTTCTATTACGGCATTCTTATTATTTGAAGTTTTAATTAATTTCATATACATTAAGATGTTGCTGTAATCTAGGGCTCTCGTGCGGTCTTTAATTTATTATAAAATTCGATGGTCGAATCAATATATTCGTCAACATTTTTCTTTATTTTTGGCATTCTTTTGTACAACTCTTCCCATATTCTCATATATTCTGGTTTTCTTACCAGCAGAAATTCCCCGATATAAAGTAGCATATCTCTGGGTATCTTCTCTGGTTCCTTGAGCATATCTATCTGCTCTTCGACTCCTGCAAAATAATGAACATATTTCTTGAACAGAGTTATGCTGTTCTTAGAGCTAGACACATTCTTGACATCAAATCCTTCTTCGTCTAGCTCTGATAGGAAATCTTCAAACCGTATCCACTTCAAATAATATCGTTCTAATCGGTCCTGTATTGATTTATCCTTACTGTAAAAATAAACAATGCCTAACAGTGTAGGCCCGTAATGGATCTTTCTTCTACTGGTGTCTTTTAAACTCGAGTATGTTTTGAGCCATTTGTACTTGACCATCTCCTTAAAATGTCTGTGTATGGTTCCAATCGGACTATCTGATTTGAGGTTTGCAGTATACAGCGTGAGTGGACCTTCATCTAATACCGTCCTAAACAGGCGTGCCTGTACCTTCTCATGCGTGGACATATCCATTTTCTATTACCTATATGATAATAATGGATATATCTATTTTTATGGATATATTGTATGTGAAAAAGATAATTTTGCTATCTTTTTTGATGGTGCTATCTGTTAGCACTGCAACTGCGCATGCTGCACAATTTTTGTGGGATGCCAGAACAGAAGAAACACAACTCAATCCAAAGATTACATTCCAAAGAACTATTTCACTTGAATACCTGCCAGATAGTATAGTGGCAAAGGAATTACAGGGAGCTCAAGTTACAGAATATTTTTTATCAGATTCGTCAACAAACGGAATTTCTGAATTGGTAGAGAAAATAAATAAACACTTGGAAGAACACGGTAGTCATGTTAGGGTGTCTGATGCGGTAGTAGAATACACCGTTACATTAACGGGGCGTCCAACAAGTGCCACAGTTGACTATAAACTAGTTCTCATTCCAACAATTTCTGACTTTTTGATCCGAGAGTATGATATCGGAAGTCCAGCATTACTTGATGTATCATGGAGATCTATCAGAGTGAGTGGGCCTGTGATGATTGGGGGAATTGAAATTAATCTTCCTGTATCATTCTTACAAAAACACTTTCCCAATACGTATAATGAACTTGCTGGAACTGGAGCAGAAACTATATTGCTGTCAAATCTACTTGATGCATCTGGCGTGGGTCTGCCTCTAGCAAAATGGCATTCTTTGTTTGATCCGACTCCAATAATATCTGATGCTCAGAGATTCGGATTCAATGGTGACATTGTGACAACTTACTCGATGGGTGAGAGCAGAATAGGCGTTTCTGCTAAGGAAAAGATCTCCGAAACGTCATCTGCTGATTATAAATTGACTAGTATTGAGGCATCTGATAGTGCTACTATACTTGTGCCCGGATATGCAACTCCTGACATCCTCTTGGGTATTGAGGTTATAGGCACCAGTCCAAACGCATTAGATGGTTCTCAATTCAACGATCAGGGGCAGTTTCCAGTGTTTATAATATATGGAATGACTGGAATCGCAGCCTCAGGGGCAGTCGTTTTCTTCTGGTGGAGCAACAAAAAGGCAAAACATGATGAATTCCTTGGCCAGTCTGGGATAGATCCAGCGTATCTTAGAGGTGTTCAGACAAGTACGGCCTCGGGTGGATACCATACAAACCGCGGTGAGGCGCATCTTATAACAAATGATTCTAAGACAGACGCATACAAAGTTAGGGGAACAATGCCGAGGGACTGGAAATAATATCTCTTACTTTTTTCTCCATCTTCTAGCAGCCTTTTGATCTGCTGCTCTTTGATGTTTGCCTGACTTTCTTTTTGCCATAGTTTAACTCAAAAATTCGGTTAGTTATCTGTTGTCTTTTTGTCAAATTATGCCAATAACTCAGAGTTCATTTACTTGTTTTCTATCATAATTGATATGAAAAAAATAGGTCTACTGGGATGCGGGGCAATAGGAACCCAAATAGCACTGGCAATAGACTCTGGCAAAATTCCTGCAATTTTGACACATGTGTATGATTTTGATAGGTCAAAATCAGAAGCACTTGTATCGCGACTCAAAAAAAGACCACAAATAGCAGAAAACCCACACATGCTATCATCTAATCCAGTCGATATTGTAGTTGAGGCAGCATCGCAGGACGCAGTACGCAATCACGCTTTGAGCATTCTGCAAAACAGACGCGACTTGTTGATTATGAGTGTTGGTGCATTACTTGACGAATCGGTACTTGAAATTCTACTTGATGCATGCAGAGAATTCAAAAGGACGATATATCTTCCGTCCGGAGCTCTAGCAGGTTTAGATGCAATCAGATCAGTTAAGGAGGAGCTTGAATCGGTACTTCTCGTCACTACAAAAAACCCGAAATCACTCAAGGGAGCCAGATTCTTCGAGGTTAGCAAGATTGATACTGATTCCATAACGACAAAAACAGTTCTATTTGAAGGATCTGCAAAAGACGCAGTGAATTTATTTCCAGCAAACATTAACGTTGCAGCACTACTTAGCCTTGCAGGTCTTGGAAGCCACAATACAAAGGTAAGAATAGTTGCCGACCCACAAACTGATAAAAATACTCACCAAGTAATAGCACAAGGAAAATTTGGAAGCATATCAATAACTGTAGAAAACGTACCTGATTCAACAAATCCAAAGACAAGTCGCCTTGCTACGCTTTCTGCAGTAGAATGTCTGAGAGCCGCTTGCTCAACTGATATGCGAATAGGCTCCTGATCTGGCAAAAATTGCCATGATCGACTGACTGGTTGAAAATTCCCACTCTAACCCGAGTCTTTAAATGAATATTGGAGCCAAGCTTATGATCGTATGCTTACAGACAAGATCCTCAAGCTGAAAAAAGAAAAAGACGTGGTCATTTTGGCACATAATTATCAGCTTCCAGAGGTTCAAGATGTGGCCGATTTTGTAGGTGACTCGCTAGGTTTATCGCGACAAGCTGCAAAGACTCCACACAAGACAATATTGTTTTGCGGCGTACATTTTATGGCGGAAACTGCGGCAATAATCTGTCCAGACAAAAAGGTCTTAATTCCAGACCTGTCTGCAGGCTGTTCATTATCGGACTCTATTACCATATCGCAACTAAAAGAATGGAAAAAGTCCCACCCCGGTGCAATCACAGTGGGCTATGTAAATACTACTGCCGAGATAAAATCAGAGCTTGATTATTGTTGTACTTCATCAAATGCAGTCAATGTAGTAAAATCGATCCCAAAAGACAAGGACGTTTTATTCTTACCCGATATGTTCCTTGGCTCATATGTTGCCAAGATGACGGGAAGAAAAAACATGTACATCTGGGCAGGAGAATGTCACGTGCATGCGGGGATCAGATCAGATGATATTCAAAAACAGCTTGACTCTTATGCAAATTCGGAATTGCTAATACACCCAGAATGTAGTTGTACCTCGCAGATAATGTATGATGTTGCAGTTGGCGACTATTCTAACAGACAGGTGCAAATACTTTCAACTGAAGGAATGATGAATTATGCAAAACAGTCTACTGCAAAGAACTTTGTGGTGGCCACGGAAACTGGAATTCTCTATAGAATGCAGCAGCAAAACCCAGATAAGAATTTCATACCTGCCTCAAAAGGTGCTGTATGTCAGTATATGAAGATGATCACACTGGACAAAGTCTACGCATCATTGTTCGAAGAAAAATACGAAGTTATCGTCCCAAAACAAATTGCAGATAAGGCAAGAGTTGCAATAGAGCGTATGCTTGCAATAAGTTAAACTTCCAAACTAAAATCAATCGCTTTAACAGAATTTGTAATACTTCCCATCGAGATCATATCTACTCCAGATTTTGCATACGCTACAATGTTTGCAGAACTTATGCCTCCGGACGCTTCAATTTTCACCTTATCACGCAGTCCAAGCCTGTCAAGTGATGCGATTGTTTTTCTTATCTTGGTGACGGTAAAATTATCCAGCATTATAATGGATGCACCCATTTTAGCAGCAAGTATTGCATCTTTTTCTGTCTCAACTTCAACTTCGAATATCTTGTCTTTCTTACGTGCTCTTTGAATTAAAATCTCAAGTGAGCCTTCTGTGGCGATGTGATTATCTTTTATCATGATCATATCGGCTAGCGTGACTCTGTGTTTTTTACCGCCTCCTATTTCCACTGCTTCTTTATCAAAATAACGCAGTCCGGGTGCCGTCTTGCGTGTTGAGTACAATCGAGCGTTGGTATTTTTTATCATTCTTGCTAATTGATTTGTAGTGGTAGCAATTCCACTCATCCTTGATAACAGATTTAACGCAGTTCTCTCACAGCTTAGAATTTTTCTTGCAGGCCCAGTAACGATCAATACTGTCTGATTTTTGTGTATGGTGGAGCCGTCTTTTTTTAGGATCTTGGATCTACAACCATTCATGGCAAAGAGCATACTTGTAAATCTGATTCCAGCAATAATGCCTTGCTCTCGTGAAACAATTCTAGCACAAATTATCTTGTTTGTTATCAGTGAACTCGTAATGTCATTCTGTACGTTGTCTTCTCTGAGAAACCTTGCTAGCTCAGCTCTTACGTTGAACGCCATTGCGTAATTCCTCTCATAAGTACTTAAATTCTCTACGAAAATGAAGCCAAAACAGAGTTTGTCCTTGCTTCCATACTGTCCCAATCGGAGTTTTTTGGAATACGTATGGTGAAGGTAGCTCCTTTACCTGAACTTTGTACACTAATTGTTCCACCATGCTGCATTATGATACTTTTGCAGCTTGAAAGTCCCAGCCCTGTACCGACCTGTTTTGTTGTAAACAATGGCTCAAAAATCTTATCTTGTATTTCTTGTGGAACGCCTGGACCGGAATCTGTTACATTAATTAAAACAAAACTGTCATCTTCACGATCATCGAATATTTCTATGCTGATATCTCCATCGTTTTTACCTATTGCCTGAATTGCATTTACAATCAAATTCACAAAAACAATTTCCATCTTTTCAGGATCACAAAATACGGTTGCGTCCTTAAGCGGTGGATGAAATGAAATGTTTGATGGCATCTGTATTCTCTCAATCACGTCATGACAGATAAGAGAAAGTGAATATTTTTCTCGTTTTAGCTTGGGCATCCTTACATAATCGAGTACGTCCTCAAGTTGATGTGAAAGTCTGCTTATTGCTCTGTCTAGCCTTGCCCACTGTTCACTTGATTTCTCATCTAGGTGTTTTTCAAGCTTTACTCTTAGAATTTTTGATGTGTTCGAAATCACATTGAGTGGATTTCGTAAATCATGTGCAATTCTTGCGGACAGCTGTCCTATTGCTGAAAGTCGTTCTGCCTTCAAAAGCTCTTCGTCTTTATGACGTACTTCTTCTTTGAGGTTGTCTCTTTGCTGTATTATCTCTTGTTGAAGTTCCTCGAGCTTTGCCATGTTATCTTGTAGTTTCATATTGAGAGATTCAACATCCGCTTTTGATTCTTTAAGCTCCTTGATTTTTGCAACAAGTATTTTCATTAACTCCTCATTGGAGAATTCTTTTATGAAAAAATATGGACTCTGATCTGGCACAATGGGTAATATCTATTGGATATTACTATGAATTTGTGTGTGTTTTAATCAAACAAAATATTTTTAATTGACTTGTAATAGTGTCTACGCTACTTTTATTGCATATTTGCCCTTTTGAGTTATGCCTAGAGTTTTTGCAATATGAGAATTCTCCGGGTCTGCAACTAACACAACTCCCGTCCAGTCTGGCGTAAGATCTGATGACTTGCATAGCGGACATACTTTTCCAACAAAGACATACTTGCACTTTCTGCAAGCCATTTCACGCACCATTTACTTGTTCACTTCAACTAGCTTTTTTTTTGAGTCTGTCTTGTCGCCAGAATCTTCCTTACCTGATTTTTTTATCTCTTCTGCAATCCAGTCCTCAGCTCCCAAAAATGGCTGTCTGCACGTGATCCCTATCTTCCCCATAGTTGCTGCCTTGCCAAGTGAGACTGCAGTAATTCTGGCCCTTATAGTGGAGCCTACTTTTAGCGTACGGTTCGACTGTTTTGCAATTATTATGCCTGACTTGACATCGCTTTGCAGATAGTCATCCATCACTTGTGAGAGGTGTAGGAGTGCATCGGTGGGCCCTATTCTGACAAATGCGCCAAAGTCTGTAATATCGACAATTTCTCCCAAGACAATTTCCTGCAGTCTTGGCGTGAATGTAAGTGCTTCAAATTCTACTCTGTGATATGTACCGCCGTCCCCTGCAATCATTTTTCCCATCTCATCAACTTTTGCCTCCAAAATCATAATGATGTATCCTAGGTCTGCGTTGATCATACTTTCGTATTTTTCTTTGAGAATAGCAACAGCTGCTTTTTTGAGCGAAGTTCCAAACATGCTGGGTGGGATCCTAACTACATCCTCTAGGGTAGATATAGAAAACAACTGTGCAACCTCCATGGGCTGAATTTATGAATCTTTGGGTAAATTCTGAAGATTTTTTATCTCTTACAACGAATAAATCAATTATTTTGAGATATTGCTAAATGCCAAATTAATTTTGCCAAAATTTGACCGCGTAAGATTTTTTTGCTTAGGGCTAGCTAATCTGCAAATCTTGTGAAAAAAATTTCGTTGTTTTGAAAAACGACCTATCTTTAAATATCGTAAATGAAATTTTTTTTGCATGGTTGGCGTAGACCAAGTACTAACAAAGCTTGCAACTGTAATTGATCCTGACCTCAAAAAGGACATCGTTTCAATGGGAATGATAAAGGACTTGGAGTTAAACGATGGCAACCTCAAATTCACGTTGGAGCTGACTACTCCGGCATGTCCATTTAACGACCAGATTGAGCAGGACGTAAGAAAGGCTGTAGGTGAAATAGAAGGAATTAGAAATTTTGATCTTAATGTAACTGCCAAAGTAATGGAAGGCAGGTCACTTGCAGCTGACGAAGCAATGTCAACAGTAAAAAACATCATCGGCGTTGCTAGCGGGAAGGGCGGAGTTGGCAAATCTACTGTCTCTCTAAATCTTGCCCTTGCACTTGCACAGTCTGGCGCAAAGGTGGGACTGCTTGATGCCGACATTTACGGTCCAAGCATACCATTGATGCTTGGCATGCAAAAAGCATTCATGGAAGTAGACAACAACAAACTTCAACCGGCAGATTCACATGGAATCAAAGTTGTATCGTTTGGATTTTTTGCAGAACAAGAACATCAGGCTGCAATATACAGAGGACCTATAATCTCTGGAATACTAAAGCAATTTCTAGTCGACACTAATTGGTCTGATCTTGATTATCTGATAGTTGATCTGCCCCCTGGTACAGGTGACATACCGTTAACTCTGGCACAGACGATTCCAATTACTGGCATACTGGTGGTGACAACACCGCAGGATGTAGCATCAAACGTTGCGGTTAAAGCAATAGGAATGTTCAACAAACTCAACGTGCCAATAATTGGTGTAATTGAGAATATGAGCTATTTTGTATGCCCAAAATGTAGTGACAAACACTATGTCTTCGGTGAAGGCGGAGCAAAAAGAATCAGTGAAAAATACAACATTCCGTTTATTGGAGAAATTCCCCTTAACTCTGGCATCATGCAGGGTTCAGACAAGGGCAAACCTGTGATAATCACTGATCCAAATTCGCCCAGTGCGGAGGCAATAAGGGCGGCGGCAAAAAATGTGGCAGCTCAGTGTAGCATACTTGCAGCCAAGCTAAAGGAAGAAATGCAGGGCGATGCCGCAGCTTAGCCTGAGAAGATGTGAAACTAAATACAAAACTCAGAGAACAGTTGAAAATTCCCCTTGGTGTACTAGTTGAGGAAAAACATACCACAAAAGAAAACATTCTTGGGCACATCTCGGAAAGCTCGTACGTGATAACTGTAGGGGATGCGACAACTGAAAAAATGCTCAATTTTGGCATAGTGCCCTCGCTCCAAATAGTTGACGGACTGGAAAAAAGATCAAAAAGACAGCCCCCAAAAAGCAACGCAACAAAGATGCATTGCCATAATCCACCAGCACAGATAACAGAGGAGAGTATTCGTACTATAAAGCAAGCATATGCGTCAGCGCCTCCGACACAAATACTTGTGACTGGAGAAGAGGATCTACTTGTAATCCCAGCTTGTATCTATGCCCCTGATAATTCAGTGGTACTCTACGGCCAACCAAATGAAGGGCTTGTAATAGTTCAAGTAACGAACGAAATTAGAAATAAAACAAAAAAACTTCTACAATCAATGGAATAAGGGTATGATGAGACGGTGGCTGTATGATACATGATTACACACTAAACTCTGACCCTTTCTTTATACTCCACAACGCTTAGATTAATCAAATTTGGCACTATTTGTATGAGCAAAAATTTTTGGCATGACATTGAAACAGGCACTGACATACCGGAGATTATCAACGTAGTGGTGGAAATTCCAAAAGGCTCGCAAAACAAGTATGAATACGATAAAAAACACAATATGATGAAGCTTGACCGCGTACTTTTCTCCCCGTTTCACTATCCAGGTGATTATGGAATCATTCCACAGACGCTCTCAGATGATGGAGATCCGCTTGATGCATTGGTGCTTGTGACAAACCCTACCTTTCCGGGAATCTTAATTGAATGCAGACCAATAGGACTTTTACGGCTAAAGGATCAGGGCAAGTCTGATGATAAGATAATCTGTGTTTCCACTACAGATCCGCGCTACCTTAACACCAAGGATGTTTCCGATATCGAATCCCACCACTTAAAGGAGATGGCTCACTTTTTCCAAGTGTACAAAGATCTCGAGGGAAAAAAGGTGGAGGTGCTTGGCTGGGATTCGGCAGACAAGGCAAAATCCGTGATAATGGACGCAGTAAAAAACTATAGACAAATTCTGCGCAAATAGACAAATTCTTACACAAGATTTGACACCGCGGAATAAAGGACTACTTTCCAATTTCCATTAAATGAAGCTTGATCCTGATCTGCGTCTTGCAATATTGGAGAAGGTGGGAATCTTCGCATCACATCTTTCAATTGCCGAGCCTAAAGTACTGCTTACAACAAAAGAGGTTCTTGAGATCCCAAAGGAGCTTACAGCTGGCCGCAGAACCACTGCATACAAGTACTATGGCGTTTCATACATGCTACACAATCTTGTATTTATCAATGTGAAAAAGATCCCTGATGAAAAAACGCTTGAAAATACCATAGCGCACGAGCTGGTCCACCTGAGATTTCCATACCTTGCCCACGGCAAGCGCTTTAACAAATATGTACGTCAAGTTTTACGAGGCAAGAGATTCCACCCATACCAAAAGAGAAGCGCTAATCCGGCTTGATTTATATTTCCTGCATATAGGCATGCAGGTATAAAATGGAGCTGCAACTAGAACAATTAATTCCAATCGCTGCAGCAATAGCATCATTTGCAGTAGCTGCAGGATTTGCCGCTTGGGTAACAAAACAGAAGGCTGGCACCAAGGAAATGATGGACATCTCAGATGCAGTAAGAATAGGTGCAGCAGCATTTCTTAGACGTGAAATGAAAATCATAATTCCGATAGCAATCGGGCTTGCTGTGGTAATAGGATACTTTATCGGTTTTTCAAATGGTATAGCCTTTGCAGTAGGAGCAGCACTGTCGGCAGTGGCAGGTCTAATTTCACTTAAAATTACAGTAAAGGCTGCAGTCCGGGCTGCAAACGCGACGGGCAGCGGCATAGGCAAGACATTTGCACTTGCATTCAGAGGAGGGGCAACAGTTGGATTGGCAGTACCTGCAATGGCACTACTTGCACTCGCATTATTATTTTACATATTTCCAGACCCAATCACAATAGCTGGCGTTGGAATTGGAGCCAGCCTGATTGCGCTGTTTATCAGAATAGGCGGTGGCATATTCACCAAAGCTGCAGATATGGGGGCAGACCTTGTAGGAAAGGTTGAAGCCAACATACCTGAAGACGATCCACGAAATCCTGCTACAATAGCAGATAACGTCGGAGACAACGTAGGTGACGCTGCAGGCATGGGCTCTGACGTTTATGAATCATACATTGTAACAATACTTGCATCAATACTGATTGGAGCTTTAATTGGTCTGCCGCAAATAATGATGTATCCAATACTAATTGGCGCATCCGGACTAATTGCCTCAATTATAGGAACTGCAACAATCGGCTCAAAGAATGTCTCAGATGTTATGGGGCCACTTAACCGCTCATTTTACGTCTCAGCTGCAATAGCAATCGGTCTTAATTTTGCATTCACATACATGTTTGTAGGAACCAATTCACTTGCAATGGCCCTGTTTGGAGCAACTGTCATAGGAGTTATACTAGTGCCTGTTATACAGAGAATAACTGACTACTATACAAACTACAAGTACCGCCCTGTTCAGGAAATCCAAGAATCTGCAAAATGGGGGTATGCATCGCTTACCCTGATGGGAATTATCAAAGGAATGCAATCAACGGGCCCATTCATGATAGCACTTGTAGCTGCAATCATAATCTCATTTTCCATTTCTGCTGCATCGGCACCTGACCCATCGCAGGCACTGCTATATGGGATATTTGGTACCTCGCTTACAGCTATGGCAATGCTATCTCTGGCAGGGATAGTCCTTTCAATTGATGCATTTGGGCCAATAGCTGACAATGCAGGGGGAATTGTCGAGATGACAGGCATGGGAGAAGAAAATCGCAAAGTCACAGACCAGATTGATGCTGTTGGCAATACTACCAAAGCAGTTACCAAAGGATTTGCCATTGCGTCAGCTGGACTTGCAGCTCTTGCAATGATTCAGGCATTCCAATATGAGGCAAAAGCGTTCCTGACACACCATGCGGAAACCACTTTTTCTCATCTCTCCCCTGAGAGCTTTGCAAAGCTTTCTGATTACACACTTACAAACCCTGCAATAATCGTGGGCCTTTTGGTGGGAGGACTAATCCCATTTATCATAACAGGCCAGCTCATAAGCGGCGTATCGCGCGCTGCATCAAAAATGGTTGATGAGGTAAGACGACAGTTCAAAGCTGATCCTGATATTCTGACTGGTAAATCAAAACCTGACTATGCAAAATGTGTTGACATTGCTACGATTGCGTCTCTGAGGGAACTCTGGAAGTCTGCAGTGATTGCAATATCTGCTCCAATCGTGCTTGGGGTTTTACTTGGCCCTACCGCGGTAGCAGGACTTTTGATGGGGGCTGTTGTTACCGGAATATTCCTTGCATATCATCTTGCAAATACCGGTGGCGCATGGGATAACGCAAAAAAACTAGTGGAAATGCAAGGACACAAGGGAACAGATGAACACAAAGTTGCAGTTGTTGGTGACATAATAGGCGATCCGTACAAGGATACGGCAGGTCCTGCACTAAACACCGTAATAAAACTACTAAATACTGTAGCAATCGTATTTGTATCTGCCTTTGTAGCGATACTTGTTCTCTAGAGTGCCTTTCTGATTGCCCATTTTACCAAAGACGAGCTTGCAACAATTAACGCAAGTCCTTTCTCTGTAACGCTGTATTCAACTTTGAACGGTGGATTGTTGCCAAAAACTGAGCGCTTGATGAGGGATTCTTTCTCAAGATACCTTAGTGTCTCTGCAAGCGTAGATGGAGATATGCCACTTAATGACTCTAGTAATTCGTTGTAACGCATCTTTTTATGGGCTCGAAGTTCCCATAATACCCTGAAATTCCATCGTTTCCCGATAAAGTTGGAAATTTCATAAAGAAACGGCACTATATAGTCTGTACTGTGCAATACTTGTCACGGTTTCGTTACATGTCAAGTTTTAAAAACTAGTCGTTCTTATTCCCTCATCTTACTGAGAAATTCTGCAATTTCCTTCTCATCTACCACCTCTCCAAGCTCCGCAGCTATGTTTTCTATGATATCTTGGTACTCTTTACCGTAAACGTCCCTTAAGACTGATTTTAGATATTCTGGCTTTTCAAAACAATCAAAAATCTTGCAGTTGTAGTCGCGCTCAAGTCTGGCCAGTACAAGATGGTATTGCGGTCCCCCCTTTCTCATGAGGACCACTTCTACGGAAAAGGTAACCATTGCTTTATAGTTATTATCAGTCATTTACAGTATCTGATACGATACAGCAAAAAAACCCTGTCTGTGCGTTAAGTACAACTAAGGTTGCGATTCACAAGCGTAACTCGTGCATGCATTATACTAATTTGAGACAGCTTCGAATTCCCGAAGTTGATGTTTTAAATAATTTCACCTAAATCCAATCTTTGATTTGGGTCTTACAAAGAAGCGAGTTACATTCACCATTGATAAGGAACTTGACAAAAAAATACGCCAATTGCAAGTAGATCTTATTACAAGCACGAATCGAGGGTGGAGTTATTCTGCCGTTCTGGAAATGCTGATAGAAGAAGGGCTCAAAGGGTTTAACGCAAAACGAATGCAGAAAAAGTAACCTACTCTAGGACGCGCGTCATATCAAGTTCGTCTATCTGTGCCTCGATCGTCTTCTTGAGCGTATCCTTGTGCTCGCGGCAGAACCAGAAATACCCATCTATTGTCTCAAAGCATCCGCAAATCCATTCTGTCTTCTTATCGCCTTCAACTGTCATCTTGCGGTAGGATGGCTCATCTGGCATGTATTGATTGGCCTCCCAGCCAATTAAAGTGTTAAAAAATTAAAAAAAGGCTTATGGACAGCCTTCCATCTTCTGGATAAAGTATCCTTTTTGTTTTATTGCGTCTTCCACTGGTTTTGGAGCGCCCTGTGAATGACAGAACTGACACTCTTCAGTAGTGACTCTTGCATCTCCTTCACCAATGCTTTTGAGCCATTCTTTGGCGTACTCGATTGCCTTTGCGTGATCCTTCACGTCGGTAATCACATCAAAATGCATCGTATGGCCGTCTTTGGCCTCAACATATGTGTCGTAGACATGTATTTGCATCATGGCTTATCTTGGAAAAGGGGATATTTAATTCAAGAAAGGACTGGAAGAAAAATTCCAAAACCCGATAACAAGCATTTGGAATCACACTATCTTTATTGTAAGTGGTACTGCCTCGTTTTCCAGAACGTATGCTTTGAACTGGCCTGATTTGTTTGAAAAGATTACCCATACTACTGGATTAACTTCCATGAATCTTTTATCCATCGCAGAGGGTGCCGCCTCTGAGTGAGGATGTGAGTGAAATATGCCGACAACGTCCAGTCCTGCACTCTCGGCATCCCTGTATCCTCTTATCAAGTCCTCATTTGATATGGAAAATTGAGTCTGCGATTTTTGCGAGTTTTCGACCAAAAACACCTCTGATATCTTGACTTGATCGTCCTCATCCTTGCCAAATAGTAACGCGCAAGATTCATCGGGGAATGTACTCTTGGCATGTTTTACAAGCGTGTCCAGATGATGTTTTTTTATTGCGATTGATTTTGGCAAAACTATTCTACGATTACTTTGCCAGTCATCCACGGGTGGACTTGACAGTAGTATGGATATTGGCCTTTTGTTTCGAATGTAAATGAGAATAACTTGCCTGCCATGAGCAGTCCGCTGTCAAATTGACCTATTGGACCTGTCTTGACATCTCCACTTGTAACCGTGTGTGCAGCAGTATCATCATTTGTCCAAGTTATGGTGGTTCCTATTCCTATCCTGATCTCACTGGGTGCAAAGCATGCATTTTCTTTCTCGCATCCTGGCATAGATGTGCCAAGAGGAATTGAAACTATTACTGCATCTTCCTGTGGTGATGGCTCAACTGGCTTGGGCTCTTGATCCGTTAAGACCTCGGATTCAACTGGTTGCGATACTTCAGGTGCTACCATTTCTGATTCTGGCTCAACTGCTGGCTCAGATTGCATCTTCTCTTCCGGTATTGAATTTGGATCCGTTACAGTTGCATCTTCTGCAAGTCTTTCTTCTTGCTGTCCTTCTGTCAGCTCAAATGCCGCCGTCATCCACGGGTGGACTATACAAAGATAATCGTACTTACCTGGCGCAAGCGTTGATGTATCCAGTCTGTACACTTCACCTGCGTTGATCACACTACTGTCAAATATTCCGTCAGTGCTGGTTACAGTGTGCATCGTATCATCATCATTGGTCCAGACAATTGTATTGCCAAGTGGTACTTGAGCAAAGTCAGGCTCGTAATCTGGATTGCCCTGAGTTGCAGAACCCTTTAGTATTGAAATTGGAAATTCTGGAGCACTTTTAGGCTCTTCAAGTATGAACGATGCTGTCATCCACGGGTGGACTATACAAAGATAATCGTACTTACCTGGCGCAAGCGTTGATGTATCCAGTCTGTACACTTCACCTGCGTTGAACAAGTTGGAATTAAACGTCTCTCCTGCATCTGCAGAGCTCGTAACAGTATGAGATACATCGTCATTGTTGGTCCACTCTATTATGTGTCCAATTGGAACATGTGCTTCATCAGGCTCGTAATCTGGATTGCCCTGAGTTGCAGAACCCTTTAGAATTGATATTGCAAATACAGGTGCCGTAGTAGCTGGTTTCTCAGACGGCTCCTCCACTGGAACTGGTGGCGGTACAAGGTATGGGGATGGACCGTATAATCCAAATCCGACATATGCTGAGATGGCAGCCCCTACCGCCAGTATGAATATTATTGAAATCGGTTTTGTATACTCGGGCATTTTCATTGCAACGTATGCTATTACTATTGCTGGAATGGTTACGATTAGCATGACTCCTGCAAAAGTAGGCAGTGTCGTAATTGTGGTAAAACTGAACGCTGCAACCGCAAATGAAAGTGAGATTCCAAGGACTACCAGAGTTGTTGCCTTTGCTCTATTGCTGGTAGATACACCGCCATCAAGTATTCCTGCTGCCAAAAATATCAGACCAACGAACATGGTGAGCCCTGTTAGAGCATGCATGCCGTCTATAAACGTGTGAGCTATGCCTGCATATGAAACGGTAACTCCTGCCAAACCTATGGCAGTCAGACCCATTCCTGGCATCATCAGGTCCCAGTTACTCATTTGTGCTTGATGCCTAAAGTGAGGTACTTAATCGTTTTGTAGCAAGATCGGGGTCGAAGAAATTAAATGCCTTAGGCAAGCGCACTCAGTGAGTTTGGGAGCAAAAGAAATCCTAGAGGTATCAAAACCGAGAATCGTAGTACTGCTTGTCATTACGGCAGTAACATCAATGTATGCTGCATCAAAACTGGTCGGACCTGAGCTTGACCTATTAGGATTGGTACACATAATAATTGCCGGTTCGCTGGCGTCCGCAGGTTCTAGTGCTCTTAATCACTACTATGATAGGGACATCGATCCTCTAATGAAGCGTACTAGTACAAGACCAATTCCATCAGGAAAGATAAAGGCATCTTACGTTCTAATTTACGGCCTTGGAGTCAGTGCCGCATCTGTAATTTATGCTGCAGTAACACTAAACTACACGTCCACATTTTTCATTGCCCTTGGCATTTTCTTTTATGTGATAATCTATACTGCGTGGCTTAAGCGAAAAAATTCTTCAAACATAGTGATAGGCGGATTTGCAGGAAGTGCGGCATCGATGGCAGGATGGACTGCTGCCACTGACTTTGTACCTCCTGTCGGAATTGATCTACTGGGATTTCTCGTTGGATTTCTGGTGTTTGTTTGGACTCCGTCACATTTTTGGTGTCTTGCCATGAAGATACGCGATGATTATGCAGAAGCACGCGTTCCTATGCTTCCAGTACTGATTGGAATGCAGAAAACATCCAAGTACATACTTGTCAATACTGCAATCTTGTTGCCATATTCTCTTATGTTATATGCATTTGGGCTCGGACTTGTTTATGTTGCAATAGCTGCAGCAAGCGGCGGACTCATGCTGGTATATCACTACAAGCTTACAAAAAATCCGACAGCTGATTTTGCGTGGAAGGCATACAAGGTTACTGCACCGTATCTTACCATAATATTCGTCGCAGTTGCTCTAGATGCCGCATTCCATTTTAGAATCTAAGATTCTTCTAGGCCTGGAAATGATGCCTCGTAATCTTTTTCCATCATTTCCTTGTTCTGCTGTTCATACTGGTCTTCTTCTTCCTCAATTACGGAAACTTCTATCCGTCTTGTATCCTTTGTCAGCCATGAAACCTTGATGAGGCCCATTATCTCCAAATCAAGGAGTATCTTGTTGAATTTGTCTTCGGCCAAAACCATTCCTGACTTTGAGAGGCTACGTACGAGCTCTTCATCGGTGAGTGAGCCTGCCGTCTTTATCTTCTCAAATACTGTGTTTCTCAGTGGTAATTCTGTCATTTTCTTAACCGTAAAACGTCTTGTCTATTGCTTTGGGAACTACATTAGAAATAGTTTCCCTTATTGACGTATACCATTGGTCTACTTCTTTTGTAATTGATGGGTGTACTTTTTTGAGCGCTGCTGAAAAATCGACACTACCTACTTTTGCAGCGTTATTTTGCATTGCGTGAACGCCTGCTTCTCTGCACAAGGCTGCAAGGTCGGCCCCGGTGTAGTTTTGTGTTGATACTGCAATCTCATCTAAATCGACGTCTGCTGATAGCGGCATCTTTTTGGTCAATATCTTGATTATCTGAAGTCTGCCCTTCTCGTCAGGTTGCTGAACATACAGGACGGGTTCAAGTCGACCTGGTCTTAGCAACGAGTGATCCAAAAGGTCAGGCCTGTTTGTAATTCCTATTACTGCAACTCTGGACGAACCGCTTTCTTCCATTTCGGTTAAAAGCTGACTGAGGATTGTCTGCCCTATGCCTGCCTCTTCACCGGATTTCATTCTTGCAAGCGAGTCCATCTCATCAAATATTATGACACACGGAGCTGATGTCTTTGCCTTTCTGAATATCTCTCTGATTGCCTTCTCTGACTCGCCAACCCATTTTGAAAGGATTTCAGGACCTCTAACTAGAATCATGTTCCCACCGCTCTCTGTTGCAACCGCCCTTGCAAGAAGGGTCTTTCCGCATCCTGGCGGTCCGTACAAAAGTACTCCTCTTGGGGGCTTTATGCCCATGTTGTAGAATTTTTGCGGTTCTCTTAAAGCTACAATGAGGTTGTCTTGGAGCGTACGTTTTACCTCATCCAGTCCTCCAACATCGTTCCAAAACACCTTGGGTCTTTCTACGTAAAACTCTCTCATCGCGGTAGGCACTACCTCATGCATGGCATCGTAAAAGTCCTGAAGCGTTATCTCCATTGACTGTAAAATTTCAGATGAAACCTTCTCTGTTTCAAGATCTATTTCGGGAAGATACCTCCTTATTGCCTTGAGTGCTGCTTCTCTGCACAGAGATTTGATATCTGCACCTGTGTATCCGTGTAGCTCTGATGCGAGTCTCTTTAATTCTACGTCTTCTGCTATCGGCATTCCGCGTGTGTGAATCTGCAAAATCTCTAAACGTCCGTCGGCGTTAGGAACTGAGACTTCAATCTCTCTATCAAACCTACCAGGTCTCCTTAGTGCAGGATCAACGCTGTCGGGTCTGTTGGTTGCACCAAGAACTATGACGTTTCCTCTGTCTGTGAGACCATCCATGAGTGCCAAAAGCTGTGCTACAACGCGTTTTTCGACATCTCCATATGCTTCCTCTCTTTTTGGTGCAATGGCGTCGATTTCGTCGATGAATATTATGCTGGGTGAGTTATCTTTTGCCTCCTTGAATATGTCGCGCAATTTTGCCTCTGTCTCACCATAGTACTTGTTCATGATTTCAGGTCCATTAATTGAAAACATGTTTGCCTCTGATTCTGACGCCAGGACTTTGGCAATGAGCGTCTTTCCGCATCCTGGCGGTCCGTACAGCAATATTCCTGAATGCGGTTCTATTCCAAGCCTTATGAAAATCTCAGGATGTCTTAGCGGCAACTCTACTATTTCTCGCATCACCTTGATCTCGTTTTTGAGTCCTCCTACTTCTTCATACGTGACACGAACTTTTTTGTCAATGGACTTGTCTGTGGATATGGAAAATTCAGTAGTTCTATCTATTGTGACGATTCCTTTCGGGGATGCCTTGCTGATTTTAAAGTCCATGGGATTTCCAAGAATCATGACTGAGATTTCGTCTCCTTGGCAGAAAGGCAATCCCTTTAGTCTGTTTTTAACAAAATCTGTAAATTCCTTGTCAACTGTCACCACATCGCTTACTGGAACCAGCACAATTGACTTGGCTGTCTTGGCAGTTGCCTTTTTTATTTTTACAATGTCATTGAGAGCGCCACCAACATTCTTTCTTGTCTGCCCATCAATTCGTATTATGTCTGCAAACTTGTCGTCTTCATCAGTCGGCCATACAACGGCACAGCTGGTGCGTTTGCCTGTTATCTCTATGGTGTCACCTGGGTTTACTTTCAGATAATCCATTGCGTCCGGGCCTATTCTCGCTCGCTTCTTTCCAACGTCCCTTTGCTTTGCTTCGCCTATCCGCATCTGCAAAGGTTCGTCCTTTCGGGCCACTTAGATCACTTCACATCTACTGATTTTCTGCTCATGTTGAGCACTTCAAACTCGCTTACGCCGTCAACTGATCTTACTGAATTCTCAAGCATGTCCATTTGTCCTTCCTTATCATCTAGATCGAATTCCGCCTTAAGATAGTATAGGCCAAAAGCTAGTGGTTCTTTGGTGTATTTTCCAAGCTTTATGTCTCCTTGCATATTTGCAGCTATTTTTTTTGCCAGATCGTCCAAGTTAACTTCAGTTCCTACTGGTAGAATCTTGGTGATCAGTAAAAGTCGTGCCATTTTCTATGGTCCTGAAAAACTGCATGATCTGCATGTAAACGGCCTTGCAGCCTCTCTACAGCTCTCGCATCTCCAAATCAGCACTGATCCGCATTCCGGGCAGTTGAATTTTACGCATTTATCATTTGGCATGATGTGTCTGTGACAGCAGCTGCATATTGGCAGTGTCATTGATGTTGACATGTAGCTGGTTTTTTAGAACTGCATTTATAGCTTGCTCATAGAAAATTGGACTAGCTTAGAAGCTTTTTGATTTCAGCCCCAAATATGGTCTGTGCCATTTTTAGAGATCCTCTCAGACCCAGCATTTTGACTATTGCAGAGGTGTGAAAATCAAAATCGTCACTTTCGGAAATATCTTTTATCATATCTGCAGTTATTGATGAGAATAACTTGTCTATGGTTGGATTGTCTAGGCGTTCAAGCATTTTGCGTGCAAAAAGTTGTTTTTCAAATTCATGTCCAAATTTTTTATGCCATGATTTCCTGTATTCGGCAAGAGCATCACGATTTCCAGTATTCAAAAATCTTGCAATTGCCTTTCCTGCAAAAATCCCCCCTATTCCGCATGAATAAATTCCTCCTGCAGTTGTAGGTTTTGATTGACCTGCAGCATCACCGACTACAACCGTATCACCGACTATGAATTCTTGTATGGGGCCGTTTACCCAGATTGGGGCAAACACTTTTCTGATTACTGAGTGCTTACCTTTCTGCTCTAAGATTTTCTCAATTGCGTCCATTGCATTAATTGCTCTTCCGGCAACTCCTATCTTGCCAATTCCATTCGATTCCGGTATAATCCAAGAAAAAAATCCCGGATACTTTTGAGCGTCAAAGTTGACCTCCACTACTCCTTTTTCTATCCAGTCTGCATAAACTTCGTACTGGGCAGACTGAAGCATACCAGTTCGATCTTTATTTACCAGTGACGATACACCGCGTGCATCAACTAGAATCTTGTAATCGAATGTGCCTGAATTTGTAACTGCTTTTCCGTCTTTTGCAGTCTTCAAAGTTGTTTTTACCTTGATATCTGCCCCATTTTTTTGCGCCTGCAATGCAATCTGCTTGTCAAACTCTCGCCTATTGATCACTAACACATTCTGTTTTTTTGCATTAACTGTAACGCTTGCACCACCAGGTGAGATAAGGCGTGCAAACTCAATCTGACTATCTAGCGTTTTGTTTGATGGTATGATGCCCAGATCTTCAAGACCTGATGCACTAACAAGGCCTCCGCAGTGCTCTGGGCTACCTATCTCAAAATCCTCTTCAACTACCAAAACACTATGACCACTTTTAGCGATTTCACGGGCACAAAAAAGTCCGGCAACGCTTCCGCCTGCCACAACTACATCAAATGACATTTTGTTTGCTTTCGCGTGCGCATTAATTTAACTTATCACGCTAACTAGCGCAAATTTTTTCAATGGTCTTTTTGTGAGTTGTTTATGGGAGAGATAAAACAGGTAATTGTAGTTAGAACCGATCTGGGAATGGGAAAAGGCAAAATCGCAGCACAGGTAGGTCACGCCTGCGTTCTTGGCGCAGAAAATGTACGTAAATCTCACCCTGACTGGTTTTCGAAATGGTGGGGCGGTCAGGAAAAGATAGTGCTAAAAGTAAACACTGAAACTGAGCTTGAACAGATAAAGAGAACTGCAATTGATCTGAATCTTCCATGGTCTGAAGTTACAGATGCTGGTCATACCCAAATTGCACCTGGAACACTTACATGCATTTCAATTGGACCTGCTCCCGAGGATCTGGTTGATAAAATCACAAAACACCTCAAGCTGTTATAAAAAAGATATAACATGGTAGCCTTGAAAAGCACATGTGAAACAAAGGACAAAGGGAATAATAGTGGCCGCATTTTTTGCGGTAATTCTTGTTACTTCTACAGTCACACTCGCACTAAATTCCGGGCCTATGCAAAATCCAGAGGCAAAGCTTACCATAACTGGAACTCCTGAAGACCACTTTCCTGATCTACGAAGGGAACAATTCTGCCAATCAAGCGAGGCAAAATCAAACGCATATGTAACAGAATACAAAATCCCAACAAAGTGCACAATGCCGCTTGCAGTTACTGTGGATGAGGCTGGAAATGTCTGGTTCGCACAGACCACTACTGGCATGGTTGCAAAGTTTGATCCACTCTCAAAAAAGTTTACCGAGTATGAAAATCCTGAATGGACAGAAATGACAAGAACGATGGTATGGGGTATGGATTATTCTAATGGAAATGTCTGGTTCACAGATGATGCACATAATGCGATTTGGAGATTCTCAACACAGGACGGAACGTACCATCCAATAGGATTTCCACCAAGCACCGAGTCGCTTCCACAGCATCTCAAAATCAGAAATAACCACGTTGTAGTCAATGACTTTTACGGAGGCAAGATAAGCTTCTTGGACTTGAATCAGAACCGCACGTATCTTAATGTTCCATCTCCAATAGCTGGCTCGTTTACTGGAGGGTTTGATTTTGATTCGAAGGGAAGCGTATGGTACACAAACTGGATGTTAAGGCAAGGGGGGGCCCTGGTAAAGTTCGACTATGCACAGTTTTCCGGGCTTTCTACCATACCTGATAACTCTACATCACTACAGTATTCTGATGTGTTCAATCTGCCTCCAGACTTGGGCACTCCAGTAGGGCTTGCAATTGACAAGTCAGATAATGTCTGGATTGCAGATACGTCCAGCAGCTCCTTTTTTAAGTTTGATCCTGTACTACAAAAGTTCACAAAATACATGACATCTGATGCAATCCCAGAAACGTATGGCAATCGCACTGGCGTGATAAAAACACCTGTCACAGGACCCTACTGGATTCAAACGGATGGGGACAAAATAGTGTTTAATGAACAGATAGGAAACGCAATTGCAGTATTTGATACTATCACAGAGTCATTAATTGAATATCACGTGCCTTCAAAGAACCCTAACTGGGCAGATTGCGGAGGCAATAAAGACTGTGGCATTGCCCAGGTATTTGGCTTCAAGGCGGCAGGTGACAAAGTCTGGTTCACAGAATGGGTCGAAAATAACATCGGAGTTGTCGACCTGACAAAACCGCTTCCTGTGGAACTGAGCGTATCGCAAACAACGCTCAAAATACCTCGTGGCCAATCGGCCCAAGTAGAGGTAAACCTGAGCACAACCAGTAGCGCCGATGTTTCATCAAAGACATCCTCTGTGTTTGGCGATGTAACAGTTGATCTTGTGCCGCAAAGTGTAGTTGCAGGTGCAACAAAAATCATACCTGTGCTCATAACTGCTGATGAGTCTGCACTACCCGACACGTACAAAATATTGATTTCTGCAAGAACTACAGACGTGACTGTTTCGCAATATATCACAGTTATCGTGACACAGTGATACCAAAAATAGATGAAAACATTGGAATTCTAGTCTACACGACGCGATTTGAAGGTAGCAGCGGCGTAATTAAAAACAGATTCGAGGATTTTGTGGTAAGCGAGATTATATCGGAAAGAGTGAGGATATCAAGCTCGCAAAATGATGGATTTGCTGTCTACAAACTAAAAAAATACGGAATCGATACGACACACGCTCTAGAGAGAATCTACAGGGTACATGGTGCAAGACTGAAAGCACTTGGCCTAAAGGACGCATCTGCACTCACAGAACAATTCGTATGTTCTACTGGAAAAAACAAAATACTGTCAGACGTTACTGATGCAAAAATATCGCTAACTCTGATTGGCTTTGTTTCAAAACCTCTATCTGCAAAGGATATGATTGGAAATAGGTTTACCATAAAGGTCACAGGCCTGTCTGCTGACATATCTGCGTTTAATGAATACGATCGCATATTGAATTTTTATGGATATCAAAGATTCGGCTCTAAACGAGCTGTAACTCATCTTGTTGGAAAGGCGCTAGTGCAAAGACGATTTTCCGATGCACTAAGTCTTGCGCTCTCTTTCATATCTGAGTATGATGATGAAAAGAACACTGCGCTCAGAAAAATTATGTCAGACCCATCTAAATATGCAGAAGCATTGCAGCAGATTCCACCTGGGATGGACATTGAAAAAATACTACTACAAGAAATGATAGCACATCAAAATCCACAGAAGGCCTTTGCCAGATTACCTCTCTCAATGAGGAGATTCTACGTGGACGCGTATCAGTCATACCTATTCAACCTAACTCTGAGCAGCGCATACCAAAGCGGTGAAGAACTATTTGAGCCTCAAGCAGGCGATGTCTGCTATGACAAAAATTCCAACCTTGGAAGATTCGAAATGGATCCGAATCAGAAACTTGCGATTCCGATAATTGGATATTCGTATTTTAAAAAGACACGATTTGAGAGCATACTTGGTAGGATACTTGAAAATGAGGAGATCTCTGCAAAAGACTTTTACTTTAAGGAGATGCAGGAACTAAGCTCGGAAGGAGGATTCAGATCTGCCTGTATAAAATGTGCAGATTTTGCTGCCTGCGCTGACACAATAAAATTCATGCTACCTCGAGGCTCGTATGCGACGATTGTCCTGCGTGAGATCTTAAAGCCAAAAGACCCTCTTCTGGCAGGTTTTTAAAGAATTTAACTTGGGCGTGAACTGTTTTGATTACAAATTAATATCTGTATTTTCGGGCAAAATCAATTATGTTTGATGAGGTCAGCTCTGGCACAAAAGCAGCTCAGATTTCCATCATAGTTCCCACGTATAATGAATCAAAAAACATACTGCAAGTGCTAAAATCAATTGAGGAAAACCTTCCAAAGAATGCCACCGCCCAGACCATAGTGGTAGATGATAATTCCCCTGATGGAACAGGTAAGATAGTGGAAGAATATTTGCAAAGTGTAAAAAAACTCGCAAATCATACTATTGATATTATACACAGAAAGACAAAAGAAGGACTTAGCTCTGCAATACTGAAGGGAATTCAATACGCTACAGGAAATACCATAGTAGTCATGGACAGCGATCTGTCTCATCCTCCAAACCTCTTACCGAAAATGCTTGACGCGTTAAAACATACAAAATACGATATTGTCATCGCATCGCGCTATGTAAAGGGCGGTTCAATTGATGGCTGGACACTGAAAAGAAAGATAATGAGCAAAACTGCTACTTTTATTGCAAAACACGGACTGGGAGTTTCTGCAAAGGACCCGATGTCAGGATTTTTTGCATTCAGGCGCCAGGTAATTCAAGGACTCAAATTTGACGCCATAGGTTATAAGATGCTCTTGGAGATTCTGGTAAAAAAGAAGAATGCAAAAATCCTTGAGATCCCATATACGTTCACAAATCGCAAATTTGGCTCAAGCAAGCTTGACTTTAGGACTGTAACTGACTATCTTCGTGCCGTCTGGAATTTGTATCGCCATGGAAAGGCAGCAGCTCGTGAAGAAAAACGACCATCAGTGGGATTTCTCTCAAAGGCAGGAAGGTTTTACAGCATAGGTGCAATAGGGCTTGGGATAAACTATCTAATTTCGTCGCTATTTTCTGGCGTGGTAACTCATCTATGGTATATTCATGCTACAATTATAGGCATAGTTGTATCTATGACAAGCAACTTTGTTCTGAATAAGATGTGGACATTTGAGGACCGTGACTTTACACCGAAGCATACATTGATACAATATGGTAAATTCATAGGGTTCAGTTCACTAGGAGCGCTTGCACAGATAGGTATGGTTTACTTGCTTGTTGACCAATATCGTATAGACTATCCTATAGCGTTGATCACAGCAGTATTTTGTGCCGCACTTAGTAACTTTATTTTGAATAAAAAATGGACGTTCAAAGAAAAAGTTTGGAGCTAAACACGTCGATCTGATTCATAAAGATAAAATAGCTACCAAATCAACGGCTACCGATGATGGATCCGATCTTCATCATAGGCATAGTGTTTCTAGTGCTAGGTGCTGGCTTTGGCGGTTACGTGGTATTGCACAAACAGATGGTCATGGTCCCACTTGAGGAACAAGAAAAAGCTGAGCTGGAACTGATGACGTGCGATGAGATAAAGCTAAAGCACGAGCAGGGACAGTACTGGTCATTCACTAACTGGAAAATTGCAGATGCCAAGGTCAAATCATGTGCTGGAATTACTGTTCCCACTGGCGGCGGACACTGATTATTGATTTTTATTTTTGAAACTACCAAAACAATACATGTTTGAAGGTTTCTTTACCGTTACAAAGGCTCCAGAATTTCCAGACGGATTTGAATGGATAAATACAGACGAGCCACTGAGCTCTGATCGTCTTAAGGGGAACGTGGTGGTGCTGGATTTTTGGACTTATTGCTGTATCAACTGCATGCACACGCTTCCAACTCTGGCAGAATTGGAGAAAAAATACAAAGATCGGCAAGTTGTATTCATAGGCGTTCATTCTGGCAAATTCTTCGCAGAGCAAGACGCGGATAACGTCCGTAATGCCGTGCTACGTTATAACATAAGTCATCCTGTGGTAGTGGACAGAAAAATGCAGATCTGGCAAAGTTTTGGCATAAATGCATGGCCAACCATCGTGATAATTGATCCGTGTGGAACCGTAGTTTACAAGCAGGCAGGAGAGGGCAGGAAAGAGGAAATCTCCGATGTAGTTGATGTATTGTTAGAAAAACATTCCAGGAAAGGCACGCTTGCTAGGGAACTGCCCACAATTCACAGTTCTAAGAAAATACCTTCCGCTCTCCTCTCATTTCCTGGCAAACTGGCAATCTCCGATGTAGGCAAAATTGCAATCTCTGATTCAAATCATAACCGGATATTGATATCTGATCTATCTGGTAAAATAGAGCATGTTATTGGAAGTGGTCATGAGGGCCTTGTGGATGGCTCGTTTGATTTGTGCAAGTTTTTCAGGCCACAGGGTCTTGCATGGAACGATAAGATTCTATTTGTCGCAGACACAGAAAATCACGCAATACGAAAAATTGATTTTGAGACCAGAACTGTTCTTACTGTGGCAGGCACCGGTGTGCAGGGACCATGGATCTCACCAGGAGGTGATGGCACTTCAACCGCACTTAGTTCACCGTGGGATGTTGCCTGCAAAGATGACATCGTGTATGTAGCCATGGCCGGGAACCATCAGATTTGGACATATGACATACAAACAAAAATGGTATTGCCTTTCGCAGGCACGGGACAAGAGAACATAATTGACGGACCTGCAAGAGATGCACAGTTAGCGCAACCAAGTGGCGTTTTTGTACATGGGGATAAATTGTATTTTGCAGATAGCGAAGTCTCTGCAATAAGGCAGATTGATCTATGTACGAAAACAGTAAAGACGCTGGTGGGACATGGCCTGTTTGAGTTTGGACATCGCGATGGTCATATGGATGATGCATTGTTCCAACATCCGTTGGGTTTATGCGTCTTTGGTGAAACAATATTTGTAGCTGACACATACAATTCCGCAATAAGGACAATTGATCTTAAAAATAATCAAGTACTGACGCTTGTAGGAAAAACAGAGAAAAATCTATTGTGCCTGCCTGATAATCCTGAGTGTAGCATACTTCCACTTTATGAGCCAAGTGATGTAAAATACTATGGAGATAAATTGTACATCACGGACACGAACAATCATCTCATTCGTGTATTTGATTTACGTACAAACTCGCTCAATATCTTGAATCTAAAGTGATTGTGATGCAGAAAGCGTACTTGCTGCTTAGCTGTGAAATGGGAACAGAAGAATCTGTGATATCTGCCCTTAAATCCATTGATGGAATTAAGGCCGCGATTGTAACATACGGGGCATATGACATTGTAGCAGAAATTCAGACTAATACACAGAGGGAAATGGATGATGTAATATCTTTTAAGATACGGCAACTAAAGCATGTCAGAAGCTCAGTCACATTACATGCAACAGACTAGCGTCGCAAGAAAAATGCTCCTACGGTAGAAATTATTGCTCCTACAATTATCATTGCCATTCCATAATCAATCCAGTCTCTATTGTGATACATAAAAGATGATTCGGGGCCTATCTCACCCATTCCCTGGAACTGAAATATCGCTCCAAACAAGATTATAATCAATCCAATAATTATCGCTAGTTTACGGTGCATAAATCACTACATAGATACTATGTTAGCAGAACTGCTTTAGTTTTTCTAATGCAGTGCTGATGTTTTGTAAATCAATTAACGCAAATTTGTTACCTGATAACACATTTGCATAAAACTCGTCAGTATTATTCTGATGTTTTTGAATATCTGACATGTAGCATTCAAGAGCCTTTTCTATTAGTGGTATGTCTTCTTGAATTCTATCTAACAACTGTGGATTCTGTAGTGCGTTTTTTATTTTTTCCATCAGTTGTTCTACACGCGGACATGTTTTTGCCGCTTCCTGTTGAACGATCTGTACGAACATTGGTGTACTCCTCAGCTCAGGCGATCTGTCTATTGACTTGAGCCTGCGTACATAGTGCTCTAGGGCTCGTAGTATTATTTCATAACCTCCCTCATCTTTCAGAAAAATTTTCCCTATCCAAACATCCTGAGGCATTTTCTATGTTGGAATTTACACAATAAATTGTTTATTCAGATAACTTTGCTGTATATTGATAACTTGCTAAAAATATAAGATGATAATCGACCAATTAGTTTTTAACAACTTGTTGCATTAACAATGACATGAAAAATCTACTCTCTTTGATGGCCTTGGTAATTTCAGTTGTGATGGGTAGCACTGTGCTTATTGAAAGCCAGATTGGCGTAGCTGATGCTGCTAAATCAACAGGAACCAAAAACCAACCCTTCGGCAAAAACGCCCCTGTCAAAGTATGTGGTGATCAACTCTGTGCCTTGAGTCCATCTATGTCGGGCGACTCACAGACTATGGCATCAGATGCTGTCAGCTTGGAATCGATTCTAAAACAAATGGATCTGATACATAAAAAGCACCAAAACCAACTCAAAGAAAAATGGGCTACTCTTAACGCTGATGAAAAAGCACAATTTAGCAAAAAACTACAAGATATGCTGAAAAAAATGGAATCAATGAGTATGGTTGAACATATGGATAAAATGATGAAGGATGGTAAACATGACAAAGAAGGCCACGATATGAAAGGTGACCATACCAAGAAAGAAGGCCACGATATGAAAGGTGACCATACCAAGAAAGAAGGCCACGATATGAAAGGTGACCATACCAAGAAAGAAGGCCACGGTCAGATGAAAGGCGAACACAAAACGCAATGACATCTGTCGCCAAATTTTTTTAATATACTGCAATCTGTTACTTTGACTTTCTATTATACATCGTAGCAAAAATTGATTAATTGAACAAATGATTTTCCTTCATTTTCTTTAATCGGATTTCATAAATCCAATAAAATGTACAACTGGAACGCGGATCTCTCTGAGTCGCGACACTTTTCGTTCTTAAATTTGGCTTTATTTGGCGGTGCCGCATTGCTTGCGATACTGATGTTTCTGGTATTCGCTCCGCAAATACACGCAATAACAGCTGAAGCCCCATTACTGTCTGAGATCATGTATTTTCCATCAGTGGCAATAGGATTTTTGTTTGGACTAAAAATAACGGAACGAGCGGTAAAACCATCAGAGACTCGAAGTCCAATAAAAAGAGGAATAATCAAGATATTGTTGGGATTTTTTATAATAGGTGGTCTATTTAGCTCCGTTTCATTTGCATTAAACGGCGGAATTCACATGCCTGAAAAATCGGTTCTTGATGTTGGCCTTGTTGACTGGATGTCCTCATTTGTCTCAAATAATGGTGGCCTGACATTTCTGATAGTATCTAGCATATCGCTTATGGCAATAGCGACAAAACGAATCATCGGTCTTAGTGGAATAGTCAACAGTATAGTGAGCTTTGTTGGAACGTTCATTTTCTTCTCGATGATTGCTATGAGTCTAGCACATACCGAACCGTCAAACTCGCAAGTGTATCTATATGCATTTTACCATGCTGGCATAATAGGAGGTGCATTGTTTAAAATGAATCAGTTTACATCAAACCTGAATTTTTGGGAGGATTTTTCCAATGGATATAGGTAGACTAGGGCCTATTATCCATATTCATATTCTCGTCAAGACCGATGGATAAGTTCTTCCCAGATTCTGCGGATTCTTGTTTTTGCTTCATTTCTTCCAGCATCTGGTTGTATTCAAATTGTTTTTGCTTTCCTACTCTGTCTGAGTATAATACATCATCGCCAATTGCAAGATAGAGCAACGCGATTACCACCAGCGATGCTGCAACCATTATCATAGAATAACCAACAGTTCTGTAGTTATGCGGTTCTGCCATGTTATGTTCAATTTCCAAGGAAAATTCATGCCTATTAAAACCATTTGTGAACTATCGTGATCCCCAATAAAAAAGAAAAAAAGCTACCAAAACCTGAACAAATTATGACATTGCAGATACTAAGCTACGAGTTTTTGGGCCCAATACCTCTCTCAAAATGGGGTCCTCCGATGGATGAAGTGCTGTATCTTTTACTTAAAAGATCAAAGGATACCTTTGAGATATTATACGTAGGGCAATCTGGAAAAACGACTGAGGCTGATTTTTTCACGAAGAACGAGCATTTTAAATGCTGGATACAAAACGCCGGCTCTGAGTCAAACCTATACCTGTCCATTTATCCAATGTGGAACTCAGAGCCGGAAAAACGAGAAAGACTGGTAAACAAAATCGTTTCAAAATACGCGCCTATCTGCAACGAAAAAAACAAAACAGACTCCGGGGAATCTTAATCATGAATTGCCCTTGCTGCGGTGGTACTATGGAAAAGTCTGTAGATCTTGGTAATTCTATACTTGTCAGATGCAAAGAATGTGGACTTTCTGATACTGTTTTAAAATCATGATTTTTGTTTGTTCTTTACCTCAAAAAGTTGCAAAGTCAGCAGATCTAATGCTTTTTTGAGGTGCTCAAACTCATTAATGGAGTGAATATGTCCCTCTGTGAGTCTTCGTAGTATCTTTACTGTACCTTTTTGGAACTCATCCTGCGCTAGGATCTCAAGAGCATTAATCTTGGAGAGCATGTTATCTAGCTCTTTTTTTAATTCCTCTGAGGACAGATGTTCTTTCACAGTTTTATTGTTTCTTAGATACTATATGAACTTCACAAAAGCTCCTCATCAAGTTTTTCAATAGAATCAACATATTGTCTGCACGTGCATCCTGGAATGGCGCACCTACCTAGTTTCATCAGTGAACTGCTATTCATGGCCGATTCATGTATCTGTGCTACGTGATGACATCGCTTGCAGTTCATTATTGTAATTCTGCGATGCTCTTTTATCAAGCTTAGGTGAGAAGACCCTAGCTTTTAGCCATAGATAATAGTCCGACATACTTGTTCAGTAGTTCACTTAAGGAGTCAGGACTGCACGCGCTTCTATTTTTGAATATTTGAGATCTCTTAGAACATCATTTGCCTTCTCTAACGGGAATGTTTTGTAAACTATTTCAAGTTGGTTCTGTTCTGCAATTCTGACTACATCCGCCATGTCTTTTCTTGAACCAATCAGAGTGCCTCTGATTGTTTTTTCTTGCGTCACATCAAAGTTTGGTATGTTTCCAAACGTGCCTATTACGATAGTGCCGCCTTTTTTGACTGCGTTTATTGCAGTATCTGTTACAGATTCGGAAGGCGCAAAAACAATTGCCGCGTCCAAAAGTCCTTCTTCTTTTCTTACATTGGTTAGGAATTCAGTCTGATTAGGATCGTACTGGATCACATTATCTGCTCCTATTCTCTTTGCAACATCAAGATGTGATTTACTTCGTGCAAATCCTATTACTCTGCAATTAAATATTTTTGCAAACTCAACTGCTAGGTGTCCTACTCCTCCAACTCCAAATACGCCTATCTTTTTATCCGTTGACGGCTCTGCGGCAACTACAGCTTTGTACGCAGTAATTCCCGCACAAAACAACGGTGCCGCATACTCGGGCTTCATAAAATCTGGTACCGGCGTTGCAAAGTCCTCTGTTATCGTAATGTATTCTGCATACCCTCCTAACAGCGACTCACCTGTGATCTCTGCCATATCACAAAGATGCTCTTTTCCATGAACACAATAGTCACAACTCAAACATGAGCCATAAAGAGGCGAAATCCCGGCTCTTTGCCCAACTCTGAACTTAGTAACCCCACTTCCGATTTGAATTACCGTGCCTACAATTTCGTGTCCTGGAATGGTGGGTAATGCTGGCGGTATTCCGTATTTTACCCAATCCCCCTCTATACCGTGAAGTTGAGATCTGCAAACCCCGCAAGCCTCAATCCTAATCAATATCTCATTGGATTTTTTTATACCGTGCCTTTCAATCTGCCTTAGATTTAGTGGATTTTCCTCAATAGGGGACAATTTTTCAAGAATCATTGCTCGCATCAATTCCATGTGGGCTCAAAAACAACCAGCATTTTAAACTGTTTTCAAGGTTGCCAAAAAATTAAACCTAGTACATATGTTCTGCTTTCATGGATCATATCACCGATGAGGATCGCAGGCGTATTGAGCTCTTGGAGATTGTATCAAAGAATGGGTTAAGAGCACTGAATCTGAGCGAGCTTACACAGCTTCGTGTGTTGGTGGAAAAAAAGGACTATTCTTATAACAAAAAGGCCCACAAATCAAAGGCAAAGCTTCTTGCAAAGATAAATGCCGCAATATTTGATCTAGAGGAAAGATAGAAGATCAAAAATACAAATACTCTGCTACATCAAAACACACTGTGCCTGAAAATCAGCTTATCCACGAAACTAGTCCTTATCTCTTACAGCACGCACACAATCCTGTAAACTGGTACCCATGGGGAGAAGAAGCTTTGAAAAAAGCGATTACTGAAAACAAGCCAATATTTCTTAGCATAGGGTACAGTTCGTGTCATTGGTGTCATGTTATGGAACATGAATCATTTGAAAATGAAGATATTGCACAAATCATGAATGAGAATTTTGTTAGCATTAAGGTCGATCGTGAAGAGCGTCCAGATCTCGATGACATCTATCAGAAGGTATGTCAGATGGCAACAGGACAAGGTGGTTGGCCGCTTAGCGTATTTCTCACTCCAGATCAGAGGCCGTTTTACGTCGGTACGTATTTTCCGGTACTTGACAGCTATGGTAGACCTGGATTTGGAAGCATTTTGAGGCAGCTTGCACAGGCTTGGAAAGAAAAACCCTCAGATGTGAACAGAGCCGCAGAAAATTTCATGGAAACACTACAAAAGGCTGATCTTATCACCACGCCAACTAAGCTGGATAAAACACTTCTTGATGAGGCAGCAATGAATCTATTGTCTATATCTGATAGCACATATGGTGGCTTTGGCGGTGCCCCAAAATTTCCAAACGCAGCAAATCTTTCATTTCTTTTAAGATATGGCAAGATGTCAAAAATTTCAAAATTCAACGAATTTGTACTAAAAACACTGAACAGGATGGCAAAAGGAGGAATCTTTGATCAGATAGGCGGGGGGTTCCATAGATACTCCACTGATGCGAGGTGGCTCGTACCGCATTTTGAAAAAATGCTGTATGACAACGCACTTTTACCTATAGTGTATTGTGAGGCATATCAGATAACCAAGGACCCGTTTTATCTTGAGGTGATAAGGAAAACACTGGATTTTGTTTTGCGTGATATGCGCTCTGCGGAAGGTGGATTCTATTCTGCGCTTGATGCTGACTCTGAAGGTGAAGAAGGCAAATACTATGTCTGGAATAAAAAAGAGATCAAAGACGTGCTTGGAAAAGACGCAGACGTATTCTGTCTTTATTTTGATGTCACGGATGGAGGAAATTTCGAAGGCAAATCGATTCTTAATAATAATATTAATCTCTCCACAGTTGCCTTTCAGTTTGGAATAACGCCAGATGAAGTACGCCGTATTGTATCTGAGGCAGAGAGAAAACTTCTTACATTAAGATCAAACCGCATAAGACCTGGTCTTGACGATAAAATACTCACATCATGGAATGCGTTAATGGTATCTGCGCTTGTAAAGGGATACAGAGTGACTGATGACATCACGTATTTTGACGCTGCCACAAAATGTGTAAACTTTGTTGAACAAAATATGCTCTCAGATGGTCTGTTGTTGCGTACCTACAAAAATGGCCGCGCCAAAATCCGTGGCTATCTTGAAGATTATGCATACTTAATCAATTCATTAATAGATGTTTTTGAGGTAAATCCGGAAATAAAATATCTTGATACCGCGCAAAGCTTGGCAGAATATCTTGTGAAACATTTCTGGGATGCAGAACATGGAAGCTTTTATTTTACTGCAGACAATCATGAGCGCCTGATAATAAGGCCAAAAAACAATTATGATCTTTCCATGCCATCTGGAAATTCGGTTGCCGCAGGTGCCATGCTAAGATTGTATCACCTGACACAGAAAAAAGAGTTTCTTGATATTGCCATTAAAATTATGGAGTCGTTTGGAACCATGGCTGCAGAAAATCCATTCGGCTTTGGGTATCTTCTAAACGTTCTCTATGCATATTTGCAAGGGCCTACCGAAATAACCGTTCTTGGAACATCTGATAAACAGATCTATGCTTATCTCACAAAGAGCTTTCTACCAGAATCGATTCTAGTTGTGATAAATACTGCCAGTCAGCTTACCCATCTCTCAAAATATCCATTCTTTGCAGGAAAGCAATTTTCTGACAAGACTGCCGTGTTTGTGTGTAAAAATTTTAGCTGCTCATTGCCGCTTTCAAGCATTTCAGAAATCGAGCAGTTACTTTGATTTGAATATGTTTACTTCTAATATCTCTCCAACTTGAGGCCTGCCCATCCGTTCATATCTTGTTCTGGGCATGGTAATAGATATCGTGGTTTGCTCATAACTTTTGATCTTGATTGTTGGTTGAGCTTGTAGTATTGCTTCAAGCAACGGCTGTACTTGTTCTCTTAATTCAGGATCGAGTTTTTTTGCAACCGAATCTAATATCATCTGTTTTTGTGAGATGGGTTCAGTCTGCACATCTTCTGCCATAGATATCTGTACAATCTGACCGTTATCTACTATTTGCTGAATTTTGTAGCGAGTGATGTCTGACATAAGGCAATTCTATTAGATGTGAATTTATTTCATTCTGGAGACTGGGGTTTGTTTATTGCGTCTTTTATGGCCGCGGATCTTTCCTTTAGTATTTGGTGGAACTCCTGTAGATCCTCAAGCTCGACGGTTCTATTTTCATTTTCATATGCTCTCAGAAATGCAGAATAAATGCATCCTGCAATTACCCCAAAGGCGGCATCTGATACTGATTCTACCTCGGGAGAATATGTCTGGGCAATTTGTCTGTATGATGGCGCTTCTGAGACATAATAATCGATCAGGCCTTCTAAAAATTCGCGCGTGCCCTTTGTGATTGACAACCTGTTTTCTTGTATTTTCATGATTTATAATAGTTGACACAAATCTTTCATTGCATGTGGAAGCTGGATCTTGACGAGGATTATTTCAGAGTTTTTGATAAAAATCATCAGATAGCGGGATACTTTGTGCCTGATTATGGTACCATAGTGCCAGAAGAAAAAGCAATGGAGGTAATAGAACAAATGCACAAAAAGCATGAGAGTGTGCCGGGAGGCTATCTTACCGTTCCAATGGTAAAATTTGGTGTGTTTGGCTCAGATGAAGAGATGGATGTATTGTATCTTCACAGTCAAATTGAAAGTGTATTACAGCGTGTAGATGCGTGGAAAGACTTTCTATTAGAAAACCAAATGCAGCATGGAATACGAGTAGCTCACACCGACCAAGACATGCTCAGTCTTACATTTCCTATAAAATTCAAAGAATCAATACCTCTTGAAAAAAGCCGTATTCTTGATGCAATATCTCCTACGCTAGATCTTCTTCAACAAAAAGGGCTTCTCTAGCCTGTTCCGCGTGCTTTCTCATAAGATGCAAGAGCTGCCATCTCACTCTCAAACGATTCTTGCAAGAGAAGATCTGAGCGAATCTTATTGGATTCATCGCCGTTCCGTATCCATTCTACTAAGAATTGATCACTTTCGATCTGCTTTTGTGTTGACATCTTGAAGAGTTTGACCGAAGACGAAAATGATTCTGGAGGCATCAATTCGTCATATTTTGCCATGATCTGATTCATTTTTTCAAAATGTTCGTCTGCAAATCTGAGAAATTCTTCTGTCGTTATATCTTTCTCATCTAGCATGATTTTTTTTGAATAAAACTCGTTTTGGGTTTGCTTTAGCTGATCCTGTATTGCCTGCAGCTGATTCCCAAAGCTAAATCCTCTTGCTTTTGCTTGATCGGCTGAATAAACAAAGAATGACGCAAGCGCAATCACGACTATGCCTATTCCTATTGCTGCATACGTAGATTTCCTACCTGATTTCAAATTGTTTGATCTTTTTTGTGATGTTTGATATTAACTTAGACGCATGAATAGTATGCATGCTTAAATCTTAATAGTTGTAAAATGAACAAGAAATTATGAATATGGTATTGCCTGCAGCAGCATTTTCCATACTGATTGTAATGGTGCCTGGCATATCGTACTCAGAGACATTGAACTACCAGATGCATGGATGGGGATATAGAGTTCTAAGTGATTCCATTACGGACACTTCGATTCGCCTTGATCTAAATAAAGAAACTGCTAGCAACAAAGCGGTGTTTGAGCAGGGCCATCTCTCAATTGGAGGTAGCGCACAACAAATCAACAAACTAGATGCATTATTTCTCCAAAATGAAAGAATGCTCCGATTATCAGGTGTTATGTCTGATGGAACAATGCTAGCTGCAACTGGACGATTGCTTGCAATTAACGAATATGGGGCAGTGTATGATTTACGCGGAAATGTTGTGAAAAATGGCGTCATGGAAAAAATATTTCTTTATGTAACGCTGCAGCAAATAGAAAATACAACTGAAAAGTCTGAATATACTGTAAGCGAGGATTCGAAGCAGGATTCGATATTTCTTGTCAAGCATAGTGATGTGGTAGAGTGGAAATCAAAATACGAATTCACTGCAAGAGTGTTTGATCCTCTGACTAATCTTGGTTCAAATTTCTATCATCCATTTGGATTTTTCAGGGGAGTTCACATTTCTGCTACAATAACAAACCCTGCTGGAAACGTAATAAACACCATTAATGGAACCACTGATGATGCTGGTTATTTTGTAGGCTCAATGATAATTCCTGATAATTCGATGCGAGGAATGTACAGATTAGACGCACAAATAACAGACGATGCGTTCAAAACAAAATCAGTACAACTGTTCTTTGAAGTAATCCCTGTCTAGTTCTGGAATTAGTCTATGTAATTTCCTTGTTCGTCTGCCTTTAACTCGATCTGCATTACTAGGCCCGAAATGAACGATTCGTTTCTTATGGTTCTGACCCTTGCAATGTCAAGATGGTAAGGCCATATCTCTACTACAATCTCTCCTACCTGAACGTTATCGGGGGCGTCTGTAATCTTGATGTCTTCTTTCTTAATTCCGTAATCTTGCAGTTTTTTCAAACAGTGTTGGACCAGCGGCTCTGGATTGTTGTGGTTTATTGCCCAGACTGTGCCGGTATACTCTATTTTCTCCAATTTTTTTACCTGTAAAATAGGGCTATATCTATGCTGAGGCCAACACCTTAAGTGTCATAGTGCTCATGACTCGTGAGAGCCGCCTTATCTTGTTTGAAACCGTCTTGTCAAACTCCTCAGCTGATTTTGCATGAATTTCTATTATGATGTCATAGGCACCAAAAGTAAGATAGCAGTTTTTCACTTCGGGAATCTGCTTTATCTCGTCTAGCAAATATTCTTCTGCTCCAAGATCACAATTTAATAAAACAAAACCGATTTCCATTAATCTTAGTTATATTGAACTGTTAAAAAGATTTATTCTATATTTACCGAAAATGCGTTCTGGCTTACCAGCGTCTCCTTTGGGATGGCTTTCTTGATACGTGGTGCATAGTTCGCCTGCTCTCAGAGCTTGATTCTCTTGAATTATCCCTTCTACTGAAATCTCTTTCTTCGGTTCTGCGGTAAGTGTTATTTCTTTCTTCACGTCTTCCAAATCCGCCTCTTCCGCCTTCACGTCTTCCAAAACCTCCTCTTTCTTCACGTCTTCCAAATCCGCCTCTTCCGCCTTCACGTCTTCCAAAACCTCCTCTTTCTTCACGTCTTCCAAATCCACCACCTCTGCCAAAAGTTCGTCTTTGTCCCACTTCACGTTTTAGTGGGTCTGGTATATTGACTGGTATTCCGAGTTTTTCGTTAAGGTCTATCATGTCTACCTTGATCTGCTGCTTTATCAAATTAAAATCGCCAATCGATGAATATGATACCAGTGTTACTGCACGACCTTTTGCGCCAGCTCTTGCAGTTCTTCCAATTCTGTGAAAGTATACCATTTCTTGATTTGGGACATCGTAATTTACTACTAGTGCTACTTGTGGAACATCTATTCCTCTTGCAGCCACGTCTGTTGCTACCAGTATGTCTGCCTGACCTCTTCTGAACTGTGACATTGATGATTCTCTTCTGTGCTGTGACATATCTCCTTCAATTGCGACCGCGTTAAACCCGCTTTGTCTGAGCGAGCGTGCTACTTCTCTGGTCCTATTTTTTGTTGAGCAAAACACTACTGTTTGTCTTTTTTTATTCTCTTGTATTAACTGAATAAGATACTGCATCTTTTCTCTATCTTTAATCACTAGATATGCTTGCTCTATTCCTTCTCCACTCAGGTCATCTGCATCCAGTAGGAATTGTTTTGGATTGTTAAGATAATCCTCTGCCAGCCTTAGTATCTCTGGAGGCATAGTGGCAGAAAACAATGACATAACTTTGGTCACTGGAGTTAACTCCAAGATAAATCTGATATCGTCAATAAATCCCATATCCAGCATTGTATCTGCCTCATCGAGCACAACGTACTTTACTTCATTAAGTTGGATTGAACCCTGCTTGAGATGATCAATTAATCTGCCTGGCGTTGCAACGACTATCTCTACTCCGTGCCGTAATGCCTGAAGCTGAATTCCCATTCCTTGTCCTCCGTATATTGCTACTGTTTTTACTCCTGTGTATTTTGCGAATTTTTTAATTTCTGTTGTAATTTGTACTGCAAGCTCCCTGGTTGGCGCTATGATTAGACCCTGTATGGTCTTGTTCGGTTCTATGTTTTGCAACATTGAAATAGAATAAGCTGCTGTCTTACCAGTTCCTGTGTGGGCCTGTCCGATTACATCCCTTCCTGAAAGCAGAACCGGTATGGTTGCTTCTTGAATAGGGAATGGTGCTTCAAATCCTATTTCCTTTAGTCCATCTATGATGGATTTTTTTATTCCTAATTGTTCAAATGTTGTCAATTTATTTCCTAAGCAATGACAGAGAAAAGCTCATTGCTTGTTTTCCGTCATTATAGCCTAATACTGGTAACGCTTCAGCTCTACTAATAAACTAATAGAAATCAAAAGCCAATAGAGGGATTTGGACCCTCGACCCTCTGATTACAAGTCAGATGCTCTGCCAGGCTGAGCTATATTGGCACGATTTTGTAAGAAAAACAAACCGTTTAAAATGTTATCAAAAATTTGACACTCTTATGACCGATTAATGTTTAATAGGCTGGCAACTCAAGTCCGGTAAATGAGGTACATCCCGCCAAAGAAACTCAAAGTGCTGATGATCTTGTTCTTTGGGACTGGGATCTGGGGCATTGTAGCTGGCTTGTTCGTCATAAAACCATCAATCTTTTTCATCGTCGTCTTTGGTGTAATCAATTTATGTCTTGGAGCGTTTTGCGGCTACAAACTACTAATGCAAGAACCCCCTTCAGATAAGGGTAAAAAGTAAAGCCGCTACCACCATTATGTTGGTAGCAAAATGCATAGCGTATGCATTTTCAAGACCATTCCTGTCATAGATGTATTTGAAGACAAATCCTATTGGAATTAACATGATTGCCATATGGATCTTGATTCCCATTGCAATATGAGCTGCAGCCCAGATCAAAACTCTCTTCTTTGACTTTCTAAAGTAAAACTCTTCTGCGTGGTTTATGTGGATGAACATATAGATCAAAAGCGGTATGAATGGAACCACGCCCCAAAGACCATTCATGGCAAATGGGCCAAAGGCAATGTTGTATCCAAGCCAACTCCAGTTAAGGATTGGAAGGTTCTCAGCATGTGGATATACTAGTAGTAGATAAGCTACCATTATACCAAAGGCTGCAGGTGCATATATGATGGAGCGTATTCCCTTCCTGAGATCTAGAATTCTGCGTTTTGTCTCTTTGATTAATATTAATGATGTTGCAACTGTGAAAATATAGTATCCGATCATAAATCCTTCTGATTTGAAGATATTCTCAAACGTCAGCGGAAGAGATGATTCCATACGATGCATCACCTCTCCTTAAATAATAAGATGTGTGTATGATGCGTATGAATGTAGGTGATATAGCTCCTGATTTTGAACTACCGGCAAGTGATGATTCAACAGTACGGCTGTCATCATTTAAGGGTACAAAAAATGTAGTACTCTGTTTTTATCCGAAGAACCATTTGTTTATGTGCCCTTCAAAAAAAGTATTCAAGATGGCCCAGAGCGTAATTAAGGCCTACCCTGAAATCCTAAATGCTGATTCGGTTCTATTTGCTATTTCAGTAGACACAGTAGATGATCAGAAAAAATTCATCCAAGAATACCGGATCCCATATCTGCATCTTTCGGATACTTCAAAAGAAGTATGCAAACAATACGCAGGACTTAACATTGCTGGCCTTGCTAGGCGTACTACATTTATCATAGACAAGAATGGAGTAATACGTAAAATATTCACAAATATTGACGTTGAAAAACACGGGCAAGAGATTGCCAAATCGCTTGCGGAAATCTCGTAACCTGTGAACACGAAGTATAAATAATAATGATAATTCTCAAAAAACAATTTGCTAGACCTAGTTGCAAAAAAACTGTTCCTTACAAAAGGTAAGGGTGTTCACGAAGACCGACTTACAAGCTTTGAATACGCATTAAGGGATGCTGGAATTGCAGGAACCAATATCGTCCTAATATCTAGTATTTTCCCACCTGGCGCAAAGCTCGTACCGCGCTCAGAAGGATTAAAACTCATCAAACCAGGGCAGGTATTATTTACGATTTATTCTAGAAACCAGACAAACGAGCCGCACCGACTCATATCTGCATCTGTAGGTATTGCCCAGCCGTCTGATCCAAAACGCTATGGGTACCTTTCTGAATACGAAGCATTTGGCCAAAACGAAAAGCAGGCAGGTGATTACGCCGAAGACATAGCAGCCCAAATGCTTGCATCATCACTGGGAATAAAATTTGACCTTAACAAAAGCTGGGATGAAAAAAGACAGCAATGGAAAATTTCTGGTCAGATATACAAGTCGATGAACATAACCCAGACAGCGGTGGGTGACACAAAGGGAAGATGGACTACTGTTTTTGCAGCAGCAGTGCTGGTCCTCTAATGCTTGTTTCTCATTCCTCTAAGATAAAATAATACAGCTACAGCAGCTGCAACGCCTATTCCAATTATGATGTAAGTCTCCTCTATTCCAAGCTTAGTTGGAATTTGCATCTTTGGTTCATCAAATGTGATCAAAAGATCTTCTCTTCCTGCAGATGTAGTGGTTCCAAATAGATAGATTGCTTCTATTCTTTTCTCAGAATCTGTGTTGACAAACCAGCCCGCGCTTGAAAGGTCTGCTGGTATGGTTTGGTTATTTTTGACTGTTGATTTTATTATGCTACGTGCGTGTATGTCAATTCCGTCATCTTGCGGCAAAATAACTACTTGCACAAGTGAATTTAATGGAAAGAACCCAACTGAATAGTACCCTGACCTCTTAATCTGGTCTACTCTGAGATACTGTAGTGGGTCAACTTGCTTTAATCCTCTTGCCACATGTGGATATTTTTCTGCAACCTTTAACTGCATAACTGAAATATCGCCTTTTGGTAAAATACTGAACGTCATTCTAGAATTGTCGCTTTTTGAGAGCTCTGTGGCAACATCATAAAAACCGCCAAAGCCGCGTATTTGTTTTGGAATCAGTGATGCTGAGATTCGATTGAACATAAAATCCGTACTCTGCATGGGGGCTGTATACACGGCTGATACCGTACCCGTCCCTGAAACATCTCCGGTCGTTTCAAGCGCTTGATTGGTAACGTCCCCATAATGGATAAACACAGAGTGGAATTTTGTCTCAAGAGAAAACGCTTTGTTAATTTCCGTTATTAGCGAGTTTCCGATCTCCTTTGCGCGCTCTTGCGTTGCTCTGATTCCTCCCTCGCCTTGTATGCGTTTTGTGTTTATGAGGATACATATCTGCTCTTGTACTCCTAGAACACACTGATCCTCGTTTGTGATTATAACTGCTACAATGTCTGTGTTGTTTCTTATCTTGGCGTCAAGCTCAGCGGGGATTTGGAATTCCTGTATGCTGGTAGTTTGTAATGAGACAGAGGCAGTCACATTATTTGATAGTCTTTGGTCTACAAAGATGGTGGCAACCTCATGAAACGTTGCAAGACGCGGCTCTTGCGCAAGCGCTTCTGCACCAAAAAAACTGCTGATTACAAAAAGTACGATAAAAATTTTAAACACATTTCACAAGCACCTGGTTTTTACTATTAATCTTGCGTTGTACTCAAGGTTTAAATCCAAATGATGATTTGGAAACACAGACATCGAATTCAAACCGAAGGGGAACACGCTGGCAGCCAGTGCGTAAGGCTGCCAGCCCCATTTAGTTTAGTAAAGTTAACTCTTTTACCTGGGATCTTATGTAATCAAATCCGTCCTGCCAGAATCTCTTATCCCTGATGTTTATTCCGTACTGGTCAAGAAGGATTTCTGGCTTTTGAGAGCCGCCTGCTGCCAAAATCTCGATATATGGTTTCTCAAAAGAGATGCCCTCTTTCTTGTATCTTTGATACAGTGAAAGTGATAACAGATTGCCAAAAGAATAGGCATAACAGTAAAACGGCGTATGAAAAAAATGAGGTATGCAACTCCACTCTATGGCAAAATCCTCGCTTAATTCTACTGAATTTGAGAATTGGGACTTGAGATTTTCAGAGTATTTTTTTGATAACTCATCAACCGTGGTGCCTTTTGCAATTTGATCATGCGCATCTATTTCGAATAGTGTGAAGAATGCCTGACGCATTACGGTTGCGTAAAGGTCATCGATTTTTTCTGAGAGTATGAGGCGCCTTTCATCATTACTCATCTGGTTTGATATGTTATCGTATAGCAAAAGCTCTGAGAACGTCGATGCTGTTTCGGCAAGCGGCAACGGTGCCTCTGATACTAGGATTGACTGTTTTGATGCCGCTACACTGTGCACTGCGTGCCCGAGCTCATGAGCAAGGGTAAAGACATCCCTGGACTTGCCGGTATAGTTTACAAGGACATATGGTGTAATGTTTGGAGATACCGTACTGCAAAATGCGCCGTCTCTTTTCCCTTTTCTTATTTCTGCATCTATGTGATTTTCTGCGAATACTCGTTTTGCATAATCTGATAATATGGGACTAAATTTGGCAAGTGATTCAAGAACGAGTTTTGTGGCCTTTTCATAGGTATAGTTTCGCTCTTTAATTTTTTTCAGATTTGGGGCGTACAAGTCATATCTTCTGAGTTTTTTCATTCCAAGTGATTTTGCCTTGTATGAGAAAAAATCATAGAATACATGCGCATTTTCTTTACATACTTCAAGAAGACTTTCGACCGTCTTGTTATCAACATCATTTCCTATGTTTCTAATCGATATTGGTGAAGAATATCCTCGAATTTCAACCCCTTCGTCTTTCCAGTTGAGTACAAGATTCTGATAGATCTCGCCAAGAACACCTTTGTTTTGTTGGTATTTTGTAAGAAGTGTCTTGTAAGCCATCTCACGTATTTTTGGATTTGTATCTCTGACAAGTACTGTGAGTTGCTCACGCGTCATGGTTTTCTTTTTGCCATTTAGCGTAATGTTGTACTCAAAAGCATTTGTTATCTTGTCATAAATCTTGACAAGCGCGGTAGGGCCTGTAACATCCAGCGTGTTGATTATTCTCTCTTCTGGCTCAGATAATGTGTATTTTGCTAACCGCCGTTTGTGTCTGAGGTATTCGCCAAGTGTGCCTGCATTATTGATGAGCCGCTGTGCGTTTTTTTCATCTATTTTGCGCTTCCACCATAGATCGAAAAAAAGCATCTTATTTTCGATTTCAGAGCCAAGCTTTGCCACTCTTGTTACAAGTGAGGTTGCTTCATCTGATTGGGTATCTGCAGAATAAAGGAGCGATGCATACCCTCCTATAATACTGGCGTTTTCTGATATTAGTTCTATGCTTTTTAGTATTTTGAGAAATTCTGATGATGGAATGCTTGGTTTGAGATTATCTTTTTGGTCCTCAAAGCGTTTTACCATTTCTTGAAGATTTGCTATCTGCCTTGCAAATTCTGGACTCTTGTGATCCTTTACCAGCTGCCTTAGATCCCATTTACCCTGCCTGTACATCTAGAATCTGTTTTGCCTACTCCTGTATATGATTTCTAACGCCTAAATAACGCCTGATTTTCTGATTATATGGACCGATTGTCTAGTTGGTTAGGATGACGCACTCACACTGCGTAAGGATGTACAATCCCGCAAGGGTCATGGGTTCGAATCCCATTCGGTCCAACTCCATCTGATAACACATACTATGTGTTGAAATCAGAGGATCTGAATCTTGACAAGACTTGGGTTCTTTCTCTCAACACCGGCCATTCTTGCAACAAAGCCAGTAGCTCTTCATCGGCATATCTGCTACAAGTAGGATATGAAACTCCTGACGGAAATGGACTTACCTTTGAAACAAATGACTATACAGGCTTGCAATTCGCAAGAGCCCCCAACACATGGGCTTTTTGGAATTCAGCAGACGGATTCAATGGAAAAACACTTCGACCAAACGACGGAACGTACTTTGTGACATTTTGTGGCGGCGCTGCAGAACAATTCTGGCACAGCAAACACGGTCAAGGAACGCCGGTGAGTTGTTGAGGAGTGAGAAGATGAATAAAAAAACTATAGGAATAATCTCATCAGGTCTTGCTGCGACAACACTAATTGTGTTTTTCGTAGCTTATGGACTTGAACTACCTCAAGAACAATCACAAAAAGAGAATGGACTAGTTCCATCCGATGTGCCATTTTTGAGCATAGCTCCAAAAATACCAGTAAGTACGCAAGAGGAAGCAGCCACAAAAACATCACAAAAAGTAAGCTTTCCAACATACCTACCTACTGGTTACAAAATCCAGAGAGCTAGTGTTGCCGAAGATATAAAATCAACCATAATCATGGCTTCTTCTCAACCTATCACTCCAGAAACAACAATAGGTGAATTCACCTTTAAACAAAAAGGAATCACTATCTACATGGAGCCTCTTGGAGATACTTTCAATGAGAAAGAATGGACTAATCTCTGGATTGAAGACAATACTGGTAGGCAAATAACCGTCAATGGCTTCAATGGTGTAATAAGCGATGCAAAACAAATCAAGCGATTTGATGAAACAATAGATGAACCTGCACGATTAGTACTGTTCAAGGATGGCTTGATGATATCGCTAAAAGCGATGTTACCTTCCGAAGAACTAGTAAAAATTGCAGAGTCATTATGATCCCTTTTTTTATTTTTGTTTTAATGTTTTATTTTCTACAAATAACATAGAAGATTCCATAACACACTTTAAGAATCTGAAATAAATAACGAGTAGCAAATGAAATCAGTTCTAATGATTATTTCTGGACTCTTCTTTGTGTGTTTATTGTCAGCTGCGTACGCAGATCCAAATGTTAAATTTACATTATTTGATATTTTATTATCACCACAGGATTTTGATAGGCAGGGACCATTTCACCAGATATTAATCCTCAAGCCGGGCGAGGAAGCAACGATCCCAATCAGAATTAATAATACCGATTCAACTGAGCATGAAATTAATTTCAATATTCCTTTTCCTGAAAACACACAATCTTTTATTGAAGAATATTCGTTTGAGCCACAAACAATTCGTGTTCCATCAAACTCTGAAAAACAAGTCTTGCTACATCTTAAAATCAGAAACAACACCGATACACCGTGGGGAACAGTAGAATTTGTAGCACAAAGCAAGATCTTTGGTATGAGTGGGAAATACTTCTATCTTGTAATTGGTGACAAAGACAAAATCACTGAATTAGATCCGTTGATTGACTACTCATTGAGGGATAGCTTGCCAATTCCTGCAGTTCCAAATCTTTCAAATGATTTCCCAACAAATCCTTCTGAACTTCTACAAGAACTGGACAAAATAATGCCAAAGGATTTTGTTGCCCCAAGATACCTTCCAAAAGGATACTCGTTTCAAGGGCAAAGCACGCCCCCTCCTTTTCTTGGGTTGATTTTTGCACCAGCTAAAATCACAAACACTACAGAATCAAGTAATTTTTTACACTCTGATTCAATACTGATATATTCTGAAGCAAACTCTCCAAACTTTAATTTGACTAGCTGGATGCAAGCTTATGTTGCACAAAATGAGGGAAAAGAGATCATGATAAATGGCTTGAAGGGAATAGCGATTGAACTAGAGGAGAGAATGACTACAGAAGGAATCAGGTATGAATATCCAGCTGAGCTATTTCTTTTTACACCAAATACCATGGTTGAGCTACGGGGAAACGTACCACTTGAAGAACTCATTACTATGGCTAAATCAATGCATCCAGTTGATGAAAATCCAGTAAAAACATCAGTACTGTCTCCTCTTATGCAATTCAAGGCTGGAACACCGTTACAACAAGTTAGTTGTAAAGATGGATTAGAACTACTAATGAAGACAAGCAATGAAAATCCCATTTGTGTTATACCTGAAACAAAATCAAAATTAATTGAGCGAGGCTGGGCAAAACTGTTGTGACTTAGAGCCTATCCTAAAATCATATCATCCTGAATGCATGATGTGTCTGCAATTCCGGATTTTACCGTCATCCGAGTCAACAGGCTTGACATCAAACAAAAACCAATCAAATCAAAACACAACATCGTTTTGGCAATCGATTCTACAGGCATCAAGCTAACAAATCGGGGTGAGTGGCTGACACAAAAATGGCAAAAGAAAAGGAAGGGATTTTTGAAAATACATGTAGGCGTCGATATAGAGACAAAACAAATCCTGGCAGTAAAGGTAACAGATGAGCATTCACATGACTCAAAACACCTCAAATATCTGGTACAAGAGTCTGCCAAACACGGAACAATAATCAAGACATTGTGTGATGGTGCCTTTGATTCCAGGGAGTCATTCTCCTATCTGGATGGGAGAAACATCATCCCTGCAATCAAGGTGAGGAGAAATTCCGTGCCAAAATCAAAAGGATGCTACCTGCGAAAGATTGCTGTAATGGAACAGCTGGCAGATTATTCCAAATGGGCATCTAGCGTAAGCTATGGTTCTAGATGGATTGTAGAATCTGTGTTCTCCAGTATGAAAAGAATGTTTGGTGAGTAGGTCAGATCCGAGAAGAAACGCAACATGATACAGGAGCTGATGCTCAAAATATCATTGTACAACATGTTTGTGATGGCATAGACTGGTACGATAACCTACTGGAAGGTATGGAATTATGTGGATTTGTGCGACAGAGCGTAGTTTTACTACTTGTTTCATAAGAGACGTAAAGGATTAAAATAATTGCAGTAAACTATTCAGCTAGATTGTTCGCTAAATACATAGTACTCTCCGCACTACTATTGACTCTTCTGACATACACTCAGAATGTCCTAGCACAGGAATTTCCACAACATGGCCTAAGAGTGGAAACCATTACAGATAATCTGACAATTCCTTGGGCAATTGCGTTTTCTCCTGATGGAAGAATATTTGTGACTGAAAGAACTGGAACATTGCGCGTAATCGAGAATGGCTCCTTACAAAGCGATCCAGCTTTGAAGCTAAATGTAGGAAGAGCTGAGGGCGGCCTGCTAGGACTAACCTTAGATCCAAATTTTGAACAAAATCATCACTTGTATCTGTACTATACGTATTCCGAATTTTTATCAACGTATAATCGGGTTTCAAGATTTACAGAGTCAAATAACAAAGTTGCTGACGAGTTTATACTAATTGACAAAATTCCCGGGGCTCCCATTCATGACGGAGGAAGAATAAAGTTTGGTCCTGATGGCAAGCTTTACATAACTACGGGAGATGCTGCTATCGCATCACTTGCCCAAGATCCAAACTCACTTGCTGGGAAAATACTGAGAATAAATCCTGATGGCACCATACCAGATGACAACCCGTTTGAAAATTCACCGGTATATTCATATGGGCACAGAAATCCGCAAGGCCTTGATTGGGATCCTAAGACGGGCATGTTGGTTGCAACTGAGCACGGCCCATCCGGAGAGCGTGGGTTTGCACACGATGAGATCAACATAATTCATCCCGGTAAAAATTACGGCTGGCCGGAAGTCATTGGCAATGAGCATGACTCTAGATATGTAAACCCGTTATTTCATACTGGAAATGTAGCATGGGCTCCATCAGGGGCAGCCTTTTATGATGATGACAAGATACCTGCTCTGAAAGGAAAGTTCCTTGTGGCAAACCTACGAAGTGTGCATCTGCACGCCTTTGAAATTGACGCAATGCACGGTAAAATTCTTTCAGAACAGTCTTTATTTTCAGGAACTTTTGGCAGGCTTCGCGATGTCCACGTTGGTAATGATGGCTTCATCTATTTGCTTACCAGTAACAAGGACGGTCGTGGCTCCCCTGCACCAAATGATGATAAAATCCTGAAAATACTGCCTATGATGCCAACACTACCTCCACTAAAACAGATGCGAGAAGGAATGGCTGTAGAATGCAGCGACGGCTTTGAACTTGTAATTAAGGCATCCAATGGCAATCCAGCATGTGTAAAACCTGCAACAAAGCTTAAACTCATGGAGAGGGGTTGGGCACACTGATCGTAGCCCTAAAAATAAATTTAATTAAAACAACACATTCTTTACATACTATGTTATTTGGTGTATTTGCTACCCACAATCCTGAATCCTGTCCTCTGAATAACAAAAATAGCAAGAGAATATTCATAGAGATGGGCGGCAAGCTTAAAAGCGCTCAGAGAAAATTCAGAATCGCAAAGATAATCGGATTTTACATGTCAGTACTTGAACATCAATGGGTGATAATGATGGATGCAAAAGATGCACACGACATAGAAAAATTCTGCATCGAAGTAGGAATATCTGCAATAAGTACTGTAAAAATAGTGCCTATGAGCGACTTTGCCAATTCGTTAAAAAAATTCAAGTCATTAGAATAGAATGCAGAAAAAATTTAGACACAAAAATTACTTCTAGTCTTTAAAACCCTAAAATCTTCTTTGTGTTCTGTGTTTTGGCAAACATTCGCGACAGTAAACTGGCCTTCCTTCCTTTGGTTCAAAAGGTACCTCTGCTTGTTTGCCACAGTCTGAGCAAGTACATGGGTACATTTTTCTATCTGGATTGTCCATTGGCCTTCACCCCTCTGGGCCACATAATAACCATTAGTTCTAAAAAAATCACCAATCCTGTCTTATTATTGAATGCTTGTTGATCTTAGTGTGGTGGAGTAGCAATATGACATGCGTATGGTTTTTTTGTCACTATGTAGTTAAGTTACCATGGAAATAATGGGTCGCGGCCTTAAGCAAATTCTTCAAGAATCTCCTTGCTATTTTCATATATTTTCCAAATTTTTGGCGTATAGACTATTTGGCAAAAAAAGCCCACTTTATGGCTCTGCTGATATAATCAATGTCTGCAACCTCCATTGCACACATTGCTATTGGTGGCTAAACAGAAAGGAAAACGAAGAGATGACTTTAGAGGAATGGAAAGAGGTGATCGATAACAAATTCAAAAGACAACACGTGTTTATCATAACGTTAGTTGGCGGCGAGCCAACATTGCGACCCGACGTCGTAGAACTATTCATAAAGGAATTTCCAAAGCGGGTGTGCCTTGTAACAAATGGAACAAAACCGCTAAAAAAATACAATGACATCTACTTTTATTGGATATCAATTGACGGGACACAAGAAATACACGATAAAATACGCGGACACGGTGCATATTCTGCAACAAGGAAAAACGTAATGGACTATGTACAAAAAAACGGCAGTAAAGCATACAAGGACATCTGGATTACAATGACCATTAACTCACTAAACTATCATACTGTAAGTGACGTAATAAAAGAATGGCGTCAGTATTCTAACAAAATAGGATTCCAATTCCACACTCCTTTTGCCAAAGGTGATCCACTATGGATGCCGTTTGGTCCAGAACGTACGCAAGTCATAGACAGTATAATATCTATGAAGAACAAATATCCGGATTACATTATAAATCCGACAAAGCAGCTCGAGTTAATGAAGAAAAATTGGGGAGGGCACGGAACAACACCCATTGACTGCCCAACTTGGGCAATACTGTCCGTGGATCACATGGGAAGAGAAAAGCGCCCATGCTGCATTGGTAGTGCAGAAAAAGATTCGATGAAACCTATATGCGAGGACTGTGGCCTTGGATGCTATTCGGTTCTTGTAGGTTATGGATTCAGAGGCTAACAAACTTACAACATTCAATAATATGGTGGACGAAATTATTTTCTACACAATATGTTTTATGCGGTTATAATATCGCACAAATTGATTGAACATCAAAACTCCCACAAGAAACTAATGTCAATCTAGCAAATCACTACGTTTTTGTTTTTCAACATGTATGTATGCGTATGGCTACAACAATTGAAATGCATAAACTAGCTGATAATCTGCAAATTTGTAGGATATTAAATGGAATGTGGCAAGTCTCCGGCTCTCATGGCAGTATAAACATGATGACTGCGTTAAACGAGATGATCAAATACCATGATTGCGGCTTTACAAGCTGGGACATGGCTGATATCTATGGTCCTGCTGAAATGCTTTTTGGTAGATTCAATGATGTGCTAGCATCAAGAAACGATGTCGAGACTACAAAATTAACTGGACTGACAAAATTTGTCCCCCATCCAGTTACAATGACAAAACGTCTTGTTGAGAACGCAGTTAGACGATCTCTGCAAAGAATGCATGTTTCCATACTGGATCTGATCCAGTTTCATTGGTGGGATTATCAGAATTCTAGCTATCTTGACGCTCTAAGACATCTTGACGATCTAAAGCATGCTGGACTTTTACGCCATTTGGGGCTGACCAATTTTGATACCCAAAGAATGCAGGAGATATCTGATGCAGGACTCAGATTTGTCTCAAATCAAGTCCAGTATTCAATACTTGACCAAAGACCTGCGGTCCAAATGGAACAGTTTTGTAAGAAAAACAAGGTCGGTCTTTTAGCCTATGGTACATTGGCAGGAGGATTTTTCTCAGAAAAATATCTTGGAAGGCCAGAGCCATCATGGTCTGATCTGAACACGGCGTCCCTTCAAAAATACAAACACATTATTGATGTTTGGGGAGGCTGGGACTTATTCCAACAGTTGTTAAGAACGTTGTCTATAATAGCGAAAAAACACGGTGTAAGCATAGCAAACGTTGCAACAAGGTACATTCTTGATAAGCCTCATGTATCTGGTGTGATAATAGGAGCAAGACTTGGCATTTCAGAACATATTACTGATAATGCAAAAACATTTGATTTTCAGCTTAATCCTGATGACCAGGCACAAATAGATGAATTTTCAGCACTGTCAAATAATTTGTTTGATCTAATAGGAGACTGTGGTGATGAGTATCGAAATTAAAAAAAGGGGATTAGTTTTTAGTCAATCTTATCTTTGCCAGTATTGACTGTTGATTCGGTGCCTGCTTTCGCTCTTCTGAATTCTCATTTAATTCCAGCTTGAATTTTGCTACTGTCGATTGTAACTGCATTGCAAGATCTGCCAACTGGTTTGCTGCGTTGGAAATCTCATGCGTCTGTGATGTTTGTTCTTCAACTGCAGCAGATGCTTCTTCTGTTGCCGCTGCATTTTCTTCAGAAACTGCGGCAATTTCTACTACGTCCTCTGAAACAGTCTTGACTTTTATCATCTGCTGATATGTGGATTCTGAAAGATTCCTTACTGTATCTGAAACATTCCTGATGTTCGCAGCTATGTCGTGCAGTGTTTTTAACGAAGAGTCAATTACCATCTTTCCCTGATTTACTTCGTTTGCACTAGTCTCAATTTCTCCTACTACTTGTTGAGCATGTTCTTGTATTTGCTTTAGTTTGGAATCTATCTCATCAGATGATCTTGCAGAGCTCTCAGCTAAACGTCGAACTTCATCTGCCACAACAGCAAATCCTCGTCCTGCTTCACCCGCTCTTGCAGCCTCGATTGCAGCATTAAGCGCCAATAGGTTGGTCTGATCTGCGATCTGTTTGATTACCTCTAGCACTGCAGTTATTTCATTGGTCTTTTCTGCAAGTGCCTTTACTTTTTGTGCAGATTCGTTGGTTACGCGAATTATTTTGTTCATTCGCTCACCTGCTTCCTTTGCTGACTCGGTACCTTTTTCTGAGAGCAATCCTACCTGATTTGAAATTTCAACTGATTCTTTTGCGTTAGTTGACAGATCGTTCATGGATTTGGCCAGCTCCTCTACTACGTGCTTGGATTTCTCTATACGCTGCGCCTGAGTCTGAGAGCCTCTTGATACTTGGTCCACAGTAGTTGCAATCTGCTGTATTGCCGAGTTCAATTCTGTTCCTGAGGCTGAAAATTGTTGTGCGCTTGATGAGACTGACTGCGATGCAATCTGCACCTCACCTAGAACCTTTTTGAGATTCTCTACCATCTGTCTTTCGGAATTGACAAGAATTCCTATCTCATCTTTTGCCTTTGACTCTGGTATTGTAGCTGTTAGGTTGCCTTCACTTATCTTCTTTGCAACATCTGCTGCATCTCTGATTGGTCTTGAAATTGATTTGGACATAAAGAATGCAAATGTTCCAACTACTGCTGCAATAATACTTCCTGTAATAACATACATGTTTTGCAATGCTACAACTGGAGCTACAATCTCGGCCACATCAAATTCAGCTATTACAACAAATCCTAATTCTGGTTCACATTTTGACGTGCCAAATATCGGAACTCCTCTGTAATCTGGATAGATCAAAGCCGAGATGTCCTTGCCTCTCTCAACGCATTCTTTTACAGGAAGTGTGTCTACTCTTTGGACAAATTCCAGACCCTCGCTGAACCTGGATGGACTTATCATCACTTTGTCAAAGTTGACTATGTATGTCTCACCAGTCTCGCCCAATCCTTCTCTATCTAACAATACTTGGTCAAGTGCTGGAACACCGGTTTGCGCAATTAGAACCCCAATCTTTTTGTTTTGCTGATCAAAGATTGGAACTGTTGTCACTGCCACTCTTTTTTGACTATCTTGTGTATATTCTCGGTATGGTCGCTCAAGGCCCATTTGGAAGAACTTGTTAGAAAAGTAGCTCTGGCCTATCATTGAACGATCCTGAGCATACAGCACATCCCCGTCAATTGAGACTATTCTGAAGTTATGGTATCCGCTTTCTCCTCCCGTGGATTCTCTGATGCGATTCAATACGTTATCCAATGCAGTCGGATCCTCTGATCCTAGGGCCGCATCTATTATTTCCGGCGTCTGGGCTGCTTGAACTAGCTGTTGTATTCTAAATACGTTAAGCTGTTCAAGAGACTTTGCTCTGTCATTTGTGAGTGTTTTTAGCTGGTCTGATGCTCTCTGCTCTAGCGATTCCTGAGAATTACTGAAGCTGATTACCGAGATTACTACCATTGGAATCATTGCCACAGTAAGAAACAGACAGATGAGCTTCACATTCAGTGAGCGTGTCAGTATATTCTTCATTATCACACCCTTTAGTTTTTGTAATTATAGGCTCATGCTTGTTCGAGCCAAACAACTATGAAAGTATGATGATTCGCTTTTATTATCTTCCTAGGTTATCATAACATTATTTGTCTTTATGTGTCCAATTTCATTTATCAAGTGTTTTTAAAACGATATCGAGGAACCGTTAGCGTGCTGATAAGACATAAACTGTTACTTGGCTTTCTTATAATAATTGCAATAACCATCCCTAATGGAGTAATAGGATATCTCAAAGTTGAACAAAGCCTCACAAAAATCGAAAACGACATTTTCATAAATCTACATGACGTCAAAACTGCGTCTCACCTTAACAATCTGGCCATTCACATGAAATATTATGATGAGGTGTTGACACAGGCTGCAAGAAACTATGCCTTTACAGGCAACGAGAAGTGGTCGAATCTTTATTTTGATACTGAACCAGAGCTGAATAGGATAATCAAGGAGGCCATATCAATAGGAGATGAGCAAGAGAGATTAATTTTTACAAATATAGGCGATGCGAATTCTGCTCTGGTGGATCTTGAACATAAAGCAATCCAGCTTAGAATGGAAGGAAAACCTGAGCAGGCTGTCACATTACTGGAAAGTCAAGAATACTGGCAACACAAGGACATGTACAAAAACACGCTTGAAAGATATGCAAAAATCAAGGGCTTTGAATATGATAACGCGTATGATATGTCAACAGCTAATTTGGAAAATTCCATACGTGATGTGGGGCTAGTTCTTGCTGAGGCAAAATCGTTACTCTATGTGGGAATTCCGATAGTATTGTTAATTGCGATATTGTTGAGTTATTATATATTCAAATCCCTTGCCACACCAATAAATCAACTAAAACAGACAGTTGAGAAGATATCTGGTGGGAATTATGATGTGGAATTCCCAAAGAACAGAACAGATGAGATAGGAGATCTTGCAAAGAGAATGGAGTCAATGGTACGATCATTTAGGGCTGCGCTTGAAACCGAGTTACAGCTGACTTTGGCGCAAGAAAAATTAAAGACAGAAAAACTTACTGCTATAGGTGAGCTTGCCGCACGAATTGCTCACGATCTTAGAAACCCGCTTTCTGTCATCAAAAATGTATGCGAAATAATGAAAATGCAATATGGGCAAAAAGATCCTAAAATTCAAGAGCATGTTATGAGGATGGAAAACTCCATACAGAGAATGTCCCACCAAATAGACGATGTCCTGAACTATGTTAGAAACACCCCGATACAAAGGGAGGTCGTTTCATTAAAAGACATAATATTGCGTTCGATTGAAGACTTGCAAATACAGAAAAATGTAACGATAAACCTACCAAACAACGATGAGAAGATCAACTGTGACGAGCAAAAAATACGTACTGTGGTCTCTAATATAGTCCTAAACAGCGTTCAGGCAATGGGCGGAATAGGCACAATAAGCATAAAAATCAAAGGCTACACAAAGCATGTCAGCATAGAAATATCTGATTCCGGTCCTGGAATTCCCGAAGATATTCTTCCAAAAATATTTGAACCCTTGTTTACAACAAAACAGACTGGAACCGGCCTTGGGCTTTCAAGCTGCAAAAACATTGTAGAACAACACAATGGGACAATCACTGTAAAAAACAACCCCACTACATTCACCATTACACTTCCACGCCTCTCTTAAATCTAAATTTTATATTCTCACCAATCGGAATAATATTATGTGCCAGCATGATTCCACTGACTCATTTCGCCGTGGACATAAGAGAATGGATGATGGCAAGAAGGACGGGGATGAATTCGAATCTCACTTTAAAACCTCCATGCTTTTCACAAAATCGATGAAGGCACTATAATTTTGCATATTTGTTGTATGTGTGTTTTCTACAAACACGTCCTAATACGAGGGTTTTATGAATCGTGCATGTTTGGAATCTCTTCACACCAATTCTGAGTTCAAAAAAATCAGCCTGTTGCCAGACCATCTTACAATTGAAACGATCGCCTCATCTCATTCGCCTACTCAACTAAAACACATTGTAGAAAACAAGGCATCTGATGCAGCAACACGCGCAGCTAATCTGTTATTACAGGATGCATCACTTACAGATAAATCATTTAAAATGGTCTCAATAATTGCATCAGGTATCGGCTCTTCTGTTCTGCAATATTATTTCAGAGCTGGAAGGGCCTACATAGAAATAAACCACAAATTAGGGCTTGTAGGTAACATGTTTTTCAGGGCAGCATTTGATGATTTGTTTGGAACTGGAAAATATCATCTAATTGAGCAGGAAAACAGTCTTTGCATAATATGTAGGACATAGAAGTTTTTTAGACGCAAATAACAAAAACAAACTTACCACAGTCTGCAGCAAGTGTTGCAATTATGCTTTTGTTACTTGCAGTCTTGTGAAATTTCTACAAAATTTGCTTATAAAACACAGTGTTTGTTTAAAATAACAATACAAAATATTCTATTGGGTTTGTCCAAGTATACTCGTGCAACAATCCGAACTACAGCAAGGAAAAAAATTCACGCTTGAAGAGGTAGTCCAATTCACCGACTTGATTGCTGAAAAACTCAACAATGCAATAGACAAGGTAGACAACATAAATCACAAAACACACGTTCTCTCAGTAAATGCGTCTATAGAAGCTGCCAGAGCTGGAACATACGGGCGACCATTTGGAATAGTTGCAACTAATATGAGTGAGCTCTCAGAAGAGACCACCAAAATCACTGAAAAGATGCGAAATGATACAAAAGAAATCCTAAATGTGGGGGCAATGATAAAAGTACAGGCAAAAGACTACAGAGGAAACAGACTTTCTGATCTGGCGCTTGTTAACATAGATTTGATTGATAGGAATCTCTATGAAAGAACTGCTGATGTCAGATGGTGGGCCACTGATGGCAGTGTAGTTGATGCCCTTACAAAAAAGAATGCCGAATCATATGATTGTGCATCAAAACGCCTTGGTGTGATCCTGCAGGCGTATACGGTGTACTATGATCTCGTTCTAGCCGATACTGATGGAAAAATAGTGGCAAATGGCAGTCCAGAAAAATACTCATCAACAAATCTTTCCGTTGCTGACTCTAAATGGTTTACAAGTGCTATGAAGACAAAAAGTGGCAACGAATTCGGTTTCGAATCAGTTCACCATTCTCCTCTGGTAAGTAACAACCTTGCACTTGTCTATTCATGTGCTGTGAGGGAAGGCGGCAATACAAAAGGTGGTATAATTGGGGTTTTGGGCGTGATTTTCAAATGGGAGTCTCTTGCACAAACCATCATACAACAAACGCCTATAGATGACGAAGAAAAAAAGAAAACCAGAATTTGTATTACTGATGATGATGGATTAATTCTGGCGGACTCTGATGGCAAGATGCTCAAAGATAAGATCCAGTTTGACAAGAAAACAAGCCTCTATGCGGAAAACAAGAACTATCTTTTTTCGGAATATATGGGCTATGATGCATGCCTTGCCCACGCACATTCTCAAGGATTTGAAGGTTATTCTACGGGATGGCATTCTATCATAATTCAAAAACTGGCAAATATGTAAAAAACCCGCCCCTGATCCCCAACTTAACCACTCGATCTGTAACCAATGTATATTATGTGTCTCCTATCTGACTGATTTGATACATGAACGATATCGGCTTGCTGTGGATACTGTTCTCCCTATTTGTTGGCATCTCTTTGGCAATAGATCTTGGCGTATTTTCCAAACTACGCAAAAATAAACCGGAACATGACACCCCACCATTCAAAACTGCGCTAACTTGGACTATAGTGTGGATTTCACTAGCAGGAGTGTTTGCTGGAATAATTTACTTTGACATGGGAGAAGAAAAACTAGTGGAGTTTGTCACTGGCTACGCACTAGAGAAATCATTGAGTGTTGATAACATGTTTGTATTTTTGCTGATCTTCACATCGCTGAATATCCCCCATAAATTCCAGCACCGTGTACTCTCAATGGGTATTCTTGGAGCAATTGCAATGAGGATACCTCTAATCCTTGCCGGCGTTGCCCTTCTTGAAACATTCCATTGGATGATCTATCTATTCGGGGCGTTTCTTATCGCCACCGCAATCAGGATGCTGATGCAAAGAAAGGAAAAGAAGATTGAGGTTGAAAAGAATCTTGCCATTCGCGCACTCAAAAAGATAATGCCTGTAGACTATGAGGTAAAGTCTCCCAAATTCTTCATAGTAAAAGATGGCGTAAGATATGCAACTCCTCTTATAGTCGCCCTTGTAATAATAGAGTTTACCGACTTGTTGTTTGCCTTGGATTCAATACCTGCGATCCTGGCCATAACTACTGACTCATTCATTGTAATTACATCTAACATATTTGCCATCTTGGGATTAAGAAGCCTGTATTTTCTTTTAGCGGGCATAATGGAAAAATTCTACTATCTAAAACCTGGCCTGATAGCAATACTTCTGTTCATAGGTGTTAAGATGATTGTTGCAGAAAAAATCGAGATTCCTACAGTATTATCGCTTTCTGTCGTGATGGGCATCCTTGGAATAGCACTTGCACTATCATTTGTAAGGGCGCGCAGACACAGAGATTAGCTAAAAAGAATACTTGCCCGAAGCTACTTTTTGGCGCCAAGTGTTCTGTTCTTCAGCCTCAGAAAGCTTCCATGGCATTTTCTGCATCTTGATGCTGCCAGTGAATTTCTGACCCCGCAGTTTAGGCAGATCTTCATATGAAGTCGTGCTGCTTGTGCGATTCTCTTCTTTTCTGGATCAGTTATTGGCATCTTAATTTAGACCTCAATGATGTACTTTTTAGTCTTTGGATTTTTCCAGCTTGCCTGCAAGCAAAATGGCAACTTCGTTAGGCCTTTTAGCCACTGGTATGTTGGCCTTGTTAAACATGGCAATCTTTGATTCTGCTGAACCATACGTTCCCATTACAATTGCGCCTGCATGACCCATTCTTTTTTCCTTTGGTGCACGGCGGCCTGCAATGTATGCAACAATCGGTTTTTTGAAATTGGTGTCAATTATATGCTGAGCCAAAATCTCTTCAGAGTCTCCGCCTATCTCTCCTACTATTACCATGCCTTCAAGACCTGCGTCATCTTTGACCATATCAAAGGCGTCTATGAGACGAGTCCCATTTACTGGGTCTCCTCCAATACCAATTGTTATTGATTGTCCAAAGCCGGCTTTTGTCAATGTGTTTGATATCTCGTAGAGCAAAGTGCCACTCTTTGAGAGTACTGCAATATTGCCTGGTTTGAACGGGCTTGCCGGCATGATTCCGATCTTTATAAGTCCTGGAATCATCACGCCTGGCGTGTTGGGGCCTATCATTATTGCATCTTTTTGTTTTGCGATCTCTAGCACTTGCATTGTATCTCTGATTGGAACGTGTTCTGGGATTGCTACCAGCAGCTTTATTCCTGCATCAAGAGCTTCTTTTGCAGCGCCCAAAAAGAACTTGGCTGGAACAAATACTATTGAAATTTTGGCACCGGTTGCATCGACTGCCTCTTTGACGGTGTTGTAAATTGGTACTCTATCATCAAACTTTTGTCCGCCTTTACCCGGTGTAACTCCTGCTGCGATGTTTGTACCATAATCTAGCATGGCTCTTGCATGAAGCGAACCAAAAGTGCCTGTTATTCCCTGCACAATCACGGGCATTCTCTGATAATTACCGTTTGAATCTTTGTTGCCACGTAGAATTTCATAAATGTTAGCCACGCTTGCTTACCTCCATTACTACGCCGTTTATTGCATCTTCTACGGAATCAAACATGCGTGTTTTCGTGTTCTTTAACATTTCTTTTGACTTTTCCGATTCTGAGCCCATGAGTCTTGCATAAACTGGAAGATCAATCAGCTTGTCATCATACGCTTTGATAAATGCAGATGCAACAGTGGTAGTCTTTACAATGCCACCATACAAATTCACAAGAATTGCTTTCACTTTTTTCATTTTGCTGATTAGCGTGAGTGCCTCATAAACTGATTCTGTTGTTGCTCCTCCTCCAACATCAAGGAAACATGCTGGTTTTCCACCGTTATCTGCCAGCATATCTAATGTTGACATGACGAGGCCAGCGCCATTTCCAACGACTGCAATGTTGCCATCTAGTTCCACAAGTGTAAATCCGCTCTTTTCAGCACGTTCTTCAAGCTCTGTTTTTTCTTGATACTTGCCCATTTCAGGATGTCTGAAATTAGAATTATCATCCGTTATCACCTTGCCATCAAGTGCTAAAAGTGAACCATCTTTGAGAAGTGCAACCGGATTTATCTCTGCAAGCTCGGCTTCCTTTTCGATAGTAAGCTTTGATAGCTTTTGCAACATGTCCACAAAATCTGAAATCGCTCTCCCTTCCAATCCTATCTGCTTTGCAATCTCCTCTGCAAGTGCCGGACTTACGTCTCCTAGACCGACCTCTCGAATTACCTGGTTTTTGACAGACTCTATTTCTACACCACCCTCGCCTGATGCTATAACGGTGTAGCAGCGTTTACTTCGATTCAAAAACAGCGAGAGGTAAATCTCTTTTTCATACTCCGCCATCTTTTCAAGTAGTATTGCACGGGTTTTCTCACCTTTTATTGACATCCCGAGAATTTGCGGATATTTTAGCTCAAATTCGTCCGTATTGTGGCACTTTTGGATGCCTCCTGCCTTGCCGCGCCCGCCTACGGGAACCTGAGCCTTGATTACAAACGGAAATCCAAGCTCTTGAGCATGCTTTCTTGCCTCTTCGATGTTCTTTGATGCCATGCCTCTTGGAGTCTTTATGCCGAACTGACCAAAGAGCTCTTTTGCTTGGTATTCTAAAAGTCGCATGGACAAATTTTTTTACAGGTCTTTATATTCTGTTAGCTCATCTGTTCTTCAAGAAGTTCTATTGTCTGCAAAAACAGATCCTTGCTTTTTCGTAGCAATCTAGGGGGAAACTCGTCGAACGTGTAGATAATCTGTTGCCTGAACGTAGGTGGAACAATGCCGCCTGATATCACAAGCTGTTCTATGACATATCTTTCTGCCAGAGTGCATACGATCTCCTCATATGAGCTGTCCTCTTCTTCTAATACCTGCCTGTAAAGCACGATTGGCGAGCCGGTCTTGGAGACTATGCCCGATGCCTTTTTCAACAATTCCTCAAGGTGTTGAACCTGCCATGCATCTAGGCTTATCTGTTTTACCATACCTGTTATACTCAATTTTGATATTTAACCTGCCTGATTTGCTAAAAGCTAGCTTCTCACTCTACTGTAATTCGGATTTTTTGACCATCAATGTCGTCATCTTTGTAGTTTTTACCAATTCCAGTAAAGTCGATCTGTTTTACTCTCACCAAAAATGCCAATTCATCTGATCTTTCCTTGACCATCTCCAAGGATTCTTGATCAAGTTCCAGAATAGACGCAGTGTGCAAAATATCTGTCGGATTGTAGCCTCTTTCCTTCCTTAATGTCTGTAGTCTTCTTGCCAGATCCTTTACTAAACCGCGTGCCATCATTTCACGATTTCTTGTGGTAGAGATAAACACCATGAAATTGTCTCTTTGCGAGAATGCGTAACCGTCTTTTGAATCGAAACTGACTATAAAGTCTTCCTTATCAAGTGTGATTTTCGTATCTCCTATCTCAAAGGTGTAGGCGCCTCCGCTCAATAGGCTGGAAACTATGGTTTCTGGCTGGGTGGCTGAAAACTTGGACAGCAACAATTCCATATGCTGCTTTGCCTTTGGCCCGATTCTTTTTCTTTCCAATTCTACAATAGGTTTGATTGGGGCGCCTATTTTTTGTAGCTCTGATAACAACTCCAGCCCTGTCTTGCTTTCAATCTCGACTATTTTTACCTCCTCTACGTTCATCTGGGACATCATGAGGTCTCTGAGTAATTCCAATTTTGTCTTCTGCCCCTTTCTTAAGCAGATTATTGCCTCATCGAGCGGCCATCTTCGTTTTAGCTTAGCCTTCATTCTTGCTGCAGCAGAAATTGAAACTACTTCTTTCATCAGATCAAATGACTCCTCAAGTTGCTCATCAAGCAGCTCATGCCTTACAGTCGGCCAGTCCTGCAGTAGAATACTCGTATCATCAAATGTACACAGATACAAGTATTCGCTGGTGTAAGGACATAATGGGTGTATGAGTATGTCTAGAGTTCTGAGCACTTCATGCAAAACTGCATAGATGGCAAGACGTCGGTTACCCTTTGAACTATCTTCGTCCCAGAGCTCTGCCTTAGTGATTGGTATGTATACCTGACTGAGCAAATTTATTACAAAATCTTCAATAGACCTTGCAGATTCGTGAAATCTGCATCTGTCGTTATTTTCTTGTATGTCTAACACAATCTTTTGTAGCTTGGATAAAATCCATCTATCTGGAGTTTCGAGGAGCCTGTTTTGATGCGCCCATGATACGGGCGTCTTGGAATTATCAAACTTGTCATATTCGCTGTTCTGTTTGAAGTACAAGTGCAGATGATATAGCGTATTGAGGATTTGATATGGCCTTGACATCATCTCATCGGTGCTAAAATTGATGGGCTCTATCGGACTTGATTTCCAAATAAAGTAAAACCTTACCAGATCTACGGAGTATTTTGTAAGCATTTCCTCAGCGTCCATTACGTTGCCTAGGCTCTTGCTCATCTTGTTTCCGTTTTTGTCAAGAACATGTCCTTGAAACAAAAATGACTTGAATGGCGAGATGGGCTTGTCATTTAGTATGACGTTCTCAATTAACAATGTGTATGCCCAACCTCTGGTTTGATCTATGCCTTCGGTAAGAAACGGAGCGGGAATCCCTTTTTTGTATTCCTCATCTGTGAGTGAGGAGTAGGGGGCTGAACCGCTGTTATGCCAAGTATCCAGAACAAATTTTTCTCGTTCCATTTGGGTACTGCATTTTCTACATTTGATTAAAACCCTGTCAATCCATGGTCTATGCAACTCAAAATTTGGACCGTCAGGAAGATCTGAGGCTGCTGCAACTATTTCCTTTCTTGAATAGAGTCGCTCAATATGACCACAGTTCTTACAATTCCATATTGGCAATGGGCAGCCCCAGAATCGCTCTCGTGAGATACACCATGGGTGCTTTTCTTTTATTATGGCTAGGAATCTATTTTTTGGCTGATCAAAAAAATACTCCACATTTGATGCAGCCTCGACTGCTTTCTCGCCGAGTCTATCTAACATGTAAAAGAATTCTCTTCTTGCCAACCACACTATTGGATGTTTTGAACGCCAGCACAGTGGATATTTGTGTTTTATTCTGCCTATTCTAACAAGAGCGCCGGCATTTTTTAGATCTTCAACAATCTGCCTGTCGGCATCTCTCACAAACATTCCTGAATAAGAGCCTGCATCATCCGTGAACTTTACCTCATCATCAATAGGACTAAAGATAGGCACGCCTCTTTTTTTTGCAATCTCATAATCATCCTCGCCGTTTGCAGGCGAGAGATGGACAAGCCCACTGCCAGTATTTGCATCCACAAACGATTCGGCAACTGCAAGGTGAATCGTGGACTGTTTGGACATTTCCTTTAATTTTGGAATCTTATCAAGAAGAGGATGAATGTATTTCACTCCATCAAATTCTGCTCCTTTGAGCGTCTTGATTATTTGATAGTTATCAATTTTTACTTCCTTCATTAATTCTTCAAGTCTTTTTTGCCCTACAACCCATGTCTCATTTTCTACTTTTACATAATGATAATCTTCATCTGGGTTAAGCCCAACCATTGCATCCGTTACAAGAGTAAACGGCATGGTAGTCCAAATTATAAGATAGACATCATCATTTGCAAGCTTTACCTTGTAGTAAAGTGACGGGTCTTGAACTATATCGTATCCTTGGTTTACTTCCCCATGACTGAGTGATGTCTGACAGCTTGGACAGTATGCGACTACTCTATACCCTTCTGTCAGAATGCCTGTCTCATGCGCTTTTTTCAAGAATTGCCATTCACGTTCTATGAATTCGTCTTTGTAAGTCCAATATGCATTATCTTGGTCAAATGACATACCAAGCAGCCTGTCTACCTGGACCCATTTTTCGTTGTACTTGTGAACTATCCTTTTGCATTCTGCCACTAATTTTTCAATTCCTACCGTTTTTAGAATCTCTGATTTTCCGCCTGTTATTCCGAGCTCTTTTTCTGCCTGCAATTCTACTGGCAAGCCCTGCGTATCCCATCCTGCGTTAAATCTAACTCTGTAACCTTTTAGCGTCATGTACCTGTACCATAAATCCTTGATGACTCGTCCTCTGAGATGACCTGCATGCGGGATTCCATTCATAGTTGGAGGCCCTTCAATGAAGACTATTTCGCCCTGTTTTTTAGAATCCCAAATAATTTTGCGTAAATCGGCGTTTTTTAAATGGGCTCTGATCTCATCTTCAATTTTTTTTGAGTCAAAATCTCTTGCTAACTGCAATACTGATTTGATGTTTGATCTGATTTTATAAAGCTAGACACATGCGAATTGTTTCTAAACAACTCATCTGACATTGCTTTGAAGACAACTTGGATTAATATACGAGATTCAAAAACTCGCATTATTGAGAAATATTCTTGTAGTTGGATCGGGAGGACGTGAACACGCCCTAGGCTGGAAGCTATCTCAATCAAGACTGGTAGATAAGATCTTTTTTGCACCTGGGAATGGGGGAACTACAAACAACGTCGCAATATCTGCGGAAGACATAGACAGGTTGGCAGAGTTTGCAAAGAAAAATGACTGCTTTACTGTAGTAGGACCAGAAGTGCCTCTATCTCTTGGTATAGTTGACAAGTTTATCGGTGAAGGATTGAACATATTTGGGCCCACAAAGGCAGCAGCTCAGCTGGAATCAAGTAAAATATGGGCAAAAGAATTCATGAAAAAGTATGGCATCCCAACTGCGCCTTTTGCAGTATTTGATAATGCCGACAAGGCAAAAAACTATGTTAAATCCTTGGATTATGATGTGGTAATCAAAGCAGACGGACTTGCGGCAGGAAAGGGTGTAATTGTATGCTCTAGTAAAAACGAAGCATTTGAGGCAATAGACACGATGCTGATAAAGCAAACGTTTGGAAATGCAGGAAAAAAAATCATAATCGAAAAAAAAATTGATGGTGTAGAGGCATCGTATATTGCATTATCTGATGGCAATGTGGCAATACCGATGGCGACAAGCCAAGATCATAAACGCATCTTTGATGATGATAAAGGACCAAATACTGGCGGCATGGGCGCATATTCTCCTACGGGAGTCATAGATCAAGACCTAGCAGATGTAATACAACAAGATGTAATTGATAGAACTGTGGAATCTATGAAAAAAGAAGGGATCCAGTTCAAAGGCTTTTTGTATGCAGGCATAATGATCAGTGGCGGAAAACCATACGTTCTTGAATTCAACACAAGAATGGGTGACCCAGAATGTCAGCCCATATTGATGCGTATGGATTCTGATTTGTATGAGTATCTTAAAGCAAGCTCAGATGGAAGTCTTGATAATCTGCCACCAATATCGTGGAAAAAACAAACTGCTGTCTGTGTGGTCTTGGCATCCAAGGGGTATCCTGACTCTTACTCAAAAAATGAGCCAATATCTGGCTTGGAAAATATATCTGGAAATAATATTATGGTGTTTCATGCAGGCACTAAAAGGGAAAATGGTAAAATATTGACAAATGGCGGACGGGTTCTTGGCGTTACTGCACTTGGGGATACGCTGCAAGACGCAATCACAAACGCCTATTCTGCCGTGGCCAAGATCACATGGGATAACAAGTACTGTAGAAACGATATTGGAAAAAAGGGCCTTGCCTATCTATGATGTGTTTATCACATCGTCTTCTGTGACTATCCATTGTATGGTTATGTCGTGCTTTGATCTTGGAATGCTCTTTACTAATAGCTTTGAATATGTTAACGCAATTGTTGTTGCAGTTGTGTTTGCTAGAAATCTGTCATAATATCCCATTCCGTACCCTAACCTTTGACCTTCTTTTGTCATTGCGATGGCCGGCACCAGTATGATGTCAAAGTTGTTAGTTATAGGGCAACTTAGCTTTGGCTCCATTATACCGAATTCGCCTTTTTCCAATTCGTCAAAGCTTCTTACCTCACAAAAGACAATCTCATCTTCTACCACTCGAGGAAGTGCAACCGTCTTGCCGTCTGCTAATATCTCTTGTATTATGCTGCCTGTCTTTACTTCACTTCCGATAGAATAATACCCCGCAATTTTTTTTGCAACCCGATAGACTTCAATTTTTTTCAGATTTTTTTGAATCTGCTTACTTGCTATACTAATATAGTCAGCTGATATGGTGTCGCGTTTTTGTAATAACAGCCTACGAAGACTAGATTTTTCCTTATCTTCTTGCAAATCTGGCACTCATTGATGCTGCAGTGACTGTGTTTTTTAAAAGCATTGCAATTGTCATGGGGCCAACACCTCCTGGCACAGGTGACGCAAATGCTGCCTTTTGTATGATACTATCAAAGTCACAATCACCGACTAACTTTCCATTCAATCTTGCTGTGGCCACATCAATGACGACTGCACCTTCTTTTATCATATCCTCAGTTAAAGTAAATTTAGCTCTGTCTCCTACACCTGTTATGATTATGTCTGCCTGTCTGCAGATCTCCTTGAGGTTTTTTGTTTTTGAGTGACAAGTTGTTACCGTTGCATCTCTTTCAAGCAGTAAATGATACAACGGTTTTCCAAGAAGATTACTCCTGTTTATTATTACTGCATTCTTTCCGTTAACGTCTATTCTATAATGATCTAACAGTTCCATGATTCCTGAGGGTGTACATGCTTTAAGAACTGCTTTTTTCATGGAAAGCAGTCCTGCATTGTGTGGAGTAAGTCCATCTACGTCCTTTAGCGGTGATATTCTTGAGGTTGTCTCAAACTCATCAAGTTGTTGTGGTAGAGGAAGCTGCACTAAAATTCCATGAACCTCAATATCCGCGTTTAGTTTGTCGATAAGCGTATTAATCTCAATCTGAGTCAAGGTCCTCTCTAGCTTGTGATCCTTTGTTTTTATTCCGACATCAGCGCATGCTTTTTGTTTGTTTCTCACGTATGTGGCAGAAGCAGGATCATCGCCGATTAAAACAGTTGCAAGACATGGCTGTATACCTTGTGATCGTAATTCTTCAACTGCCTTTTTTACTCGTTCTTTTACTATGTTTGAAACTAGAACTCCGTCAATTTTGGTGCCGACCAATATCTGTCTGTAAGATTAATTGTATTTAATGTAATCAAATGGAAATTTGGTCTTATGCTTAATTAGAACTTCAAATTCTAAAAATTAATGACGGTCACAAAGAGATACAGGGATAAAATCTACATAGTAAAGGACATAATTGTACTGCTTGCCCAGCATGGTCATCTCAATCAGACCGCGCTTGTAAGTTATAGTGGTCTTAATCTAAAAAAACATAAGCATATACTGGAAGAACTGGAATCCAACGGAATGATCGCAAAATCAATAGTAGAAGATGGTAAGCGCATAATAACAATTTACAAGGTAACTTCAAAAGGACTAGACTTTTGCAGGAATATAATTGAGCCTTACGAAGAACTGTTTCCAAGAAAGCCGTCAGGAACACAAAACAATCTACTCATCATCCTCATCTAGTTTGAATTGAGATGATATCTTCTCATCGATCTCTTCTTTCCGTTTGATGTACTTTGCATATCTTTCATTCCATGATTTTAGCATAATGTACTGTCTAATTCCTAGCATCAACCACACTATGGAAATTACTATTACAGTGCCAAGCAGAGCAGAAAGAAACATACCAAATTCATCATATTCATCAAGTATGAAGTAAAACTGTTCATGCGTAATTAGATATACTGACATGCCTATTGCAAACGGCGCTAAAATCAACGCAGATATTGAAATTCCAACAAGAAGCATTCTAATCTTCTGTATTTTGTCTACAAAAGATTCTATTATCTCCAATACTCCATTTCTTGAGTCATTATCTGACAACGTCAATTCCTCTTACAATAAAAAAAGCATATGTGATGTATTTCATATTACTCGATCGTTATACTACCTGTCATTTCTGGGTGCAGAGTGCAATGGAAGTAAAACTGTCCTGCCTTATCTGCAACAAATGTAATTGATTGGGTTCCAAAGTACCCAATGTCGTTGGTGTGTACGTTGAATTCATCCAAGTTAAGATTATGTTTATCATGATCTTCATTTATTATGTGCAGTGAAATAAGCTCCCCAACTCTGGCATGTATTATTGGCTTGTATGTGGGCTCGATGTTTTTTTTAGCACCTTTTGTAGATGTTGTAACAAAAATTGGACCGTTTTTAGAGTCTATCACCTTAATGTAGTGGTTTGATGGGGCTCCAAACACAGGATGTGTGGAATTAACAGGTATTGTTGATACCACTGCAAAATATCCAACTGCAACTAGTACGACTGCAACTAATCCTGGCAATAATATCTTACGAAACGATCTACTCGAGTATGTACTTTTTTTCAATACCCTAAATCATGTCCTTGAATATATAACGAATAATTAACATAGTTAACTATGATCAAGGTAGGGATAGCAGATTTACGCATATGCATTTTAATTATATCTGTTGCACCATCCCATATGTGATAAATAATTGATATTCTCGTTCAATTCTGGTTATGCACGAACGCACTTTAAATCAGTTTAAATTTAAGAAATTATAATCTGTTTTGAATTGAGCAAAGAAAAACACGATGATAAACATCCAGACTTGTTCTTTACAGAACTTAAAAAAGAATCCGAAAAAATCAACGAATTTGCTAAAAGACAAAAAGAACTCAAACAAAAACACATACAGTCTATGCGGTAAAAGATAGATGAAAAAAATCCTGTTGATGCTGACCTTGATGGCATTGCCTGCAATAATACAGGCGACTGAAGGTGCAACTATAAAACACACTATGGACGGTGCAATGGATATCTCTATGAGTTATCCTGACATCGTTATGTCTGGAAGAGATTTTGAGCTAACCGTATTTGTCCAAAATAATGGTTGGGAAGACAAACAAGATATTCGATTTGTAATTACTAGTCAAGACGAGTCAATTCTGATAAAAAACAACACTGTTTCAATCGAACGGCTCTCCAAAGGCAGCTCTTACGGAAGTACAATCAAGTTCACTGTAGCCTCTGATGCCAAGCCGGGAACACACTATCTTAACATGTTATACTCACAAGTGCTTTTGAGCAACAATGAAATACCAACTCCGCTGAATTCGAAAAACATAGCAATTCCAATAGAAATAAGAAACGAACCCAAGATTCAGATTAACACGATAGTGCCGTCCGCAATATTTCCTAATGCAGAATTCCCCTTTGATGTGAATATACTTTCATCTGATATAGATCTAAGGGATGTTACCGTCAAAATAATTGCTCCTGACGATGTTACGTTCAGAGGGCAATCAACACATACTTTTTCTTTCATATCAAGAGGTGAATCATTACAAATTCATTCCCAAATTATTACAGAAGATGTCGAAATTACATCTGAGCACAAAGTACCATTCGAGGTGGTGGTTAGTTATACCGATGATGTTGGTAAGGAGAAGACTACCTCAAAGACTGTTTCATTACTCCTAAGGCCTAGAACCCTTATGGAATTCACAACAGATGGGGGTGTCTGGATTGGTGGGTTTTTCCTTGCTCCATATGTGAGTATAGGAACATTGGTAGGCATACCTGCAGGGACACTCTTCTCAATACTGGTTCATCGTCTACAAAAGAAAAAAAGTGGTAAAAAGCGTAAAACAAAGTGATAATATGAAACTAGAATTTGACACAAAACAATATATCGGGAAAATCAAAGAATCCAGCAATTATTTTCATACTTTTATCAATAGAGATAATATTGCGGCTGGGATTTTGGTACTCGAACCAGGACAAGAAGACACACAAACACCGCACGACTCTGATGAAATCTACTATGTGGTTCGCGGTGATGGCTTTCTTAGAATAAACAACAAAGAATACCGTGTTTCAGAGGGCATGGCATATTATGTACAAAAGCAAGTACCGCACAAGTTTTTTGGCAACAAGATGGATCTTGTAGTCGTTTATTTTTTCAGCGGTCCTGATTTGTGATTACGGTACGTCTCCCAACAATCTTTACTTTTCCCTCTGCCACAAGTTTAATTGCCTGTGGGTAAATCTTGTGTTCTTTTGCTAGAATTCTTCTTGATAGTGTTTCTTCGGTATCATTATCTCTGACAGGAACTATTGATTGCAAAATTATGGGTCCTGTATCTACGCCTTCATCCACAAAGTGTACCGTGCACCCAGAATATTTTACGCCGTATTCTACTGCCTGTCTTTGAGAGTGTAATCCAGGAAAAGATGGTAGTATTGCAGGATGTATGTTGAGTATCCGGTTCTTGTATTTTCTGATGAATTCGGGGCTAATTATTCTCATAAATCCTGCAAGGCATACAAGTCCGTCCTTTTCAGTAACGCCATACTTGTATAATATTTTGATTATCCTTTGGTCATACTCCCAGCGTGTGCCTGAAAATCCTCTACTTTCGACTGTTTCTGTACTGACTCCTAATTTTTGAGCTATTTCAAGCCCGACGGCATTTGGATTATTTGAAATTACAACCGCAGGTTTTATGGGAATTTTCTGTTTTTTGACTGCTTTTAAAATGGCCTCCATATTGCTTCCCCGCCCAGAAATCAAAATTCCAAGATTCATCAAAAACTCTGCTCATACCTGTAATATCACTGTTTTATGCCTTCAGTCTTGGGGAGTTTGACTGTAAACACAGTACCTTTTCCTACTATACTTGAGCAGTCTATGTTCCCACCGTGGTTCTCTATTATAGCTTTGCAACTTGCTAGACCAAGACCTGTGCCAGTCTGCTTTGTTGTAAATAATGGCTCAAAAATGTGCGACAAATTATCCTTTTCAATACCGTGTCCATTATCGATTATATCTATTGCAGTAAAATATTCATTGTCGGACGCTTGAATCATAACTTTTCCTTTTTTCTCTATTGCCTGTATGGAATTCAAGATAAGATTTGAAAAAACTATTTCAAGCTGTTTTGGATCTCCATATAACATAACATCTTCATCAGGAAGTATGATTTTGATGTACTCAGGTATCTTAAGATCATTGAGGACGTTTTTTAGTATGCTCAAAAGTGATACATATTCAGCTTGCAGATTACTGGTCCTGACATAATTGAGGACATCCTTTATCTGCTGTGTCATTTTGGTTACTGCTCGTTCAATTTTCTCATAATGATCTTTGGTTTTTACATCCAAATTTGGCTGTTGTATCTTTAGAATTTCTACTGTATTCTTAATTATGGTGAGGGGATTTTGTAAATCATGTGCAAGTCTTGATGCCATTTCGCCTACAGTATGAAGTTTGTCCTTCTTTAACGACATACCGCTCTCATCTTGTTGGTTTGGCTGCTTAGTTTCTTTGACATTTTCCTGCATCGATTCTTCATGGGCGTTTTTTAACAGCCGCTCGGCATCTTCTCGTGCGATTCTTATCATACGCTCGGCGTCTTCATGGGCGTTTTTTAACAGCCGCTCGGCATCTTCTCGTGCGATTCTTATCATACGCTCGGCGTCTTCATGGGCGTTTTTTAACAGCCGCTCGGCATCTTCTCGTGCGATTCTTATCATACGCTCGGCGTCTTCATGGGCGTTTTTTAACAGCCGCTCGGCATCATTAACACTCTTCTTTTTATGCCCACTTTCTTCATAATGCATACAATACTATGTTATTCGTTAGATTATTTGAGTTCGTTTGTACTATACAAACAGTACAAGTTTGAACCAATCGCATGAGTCAAAATCGACACTCATTAATTATACTGGAATAAACAAGTAATATCTATGGATATAGATGATGTTCAAATAAAGAAGGCTTTGGTGGCCTTTTCTATAGAAAAGGCATTACTTGAAATGGGCGAACCAGTATTTCAAAAGGTAACTGAAATACTAAAGAACGACTACAATTGCTATGTCCCTGATTGTTACGACCATCCAGAATATCTAAAAAGGGTTCTTGCTGATCTGTATGGGAATGCACATACTGCGATAATCTCGTCAATTAAAGAGAGTCTTAGGGAATTCTCCCATCAAACTCCTGTTCAAAAATTCCTTGTCGCATTGGAATAACAATGCAGACCGTATTTGATACTCTTTTTGAAAAAAAATATCTTATAGCGTCACTTGTTACGTGCACTGCATTAGTTCTTCTTTCTAATTATCTTGGAGTCGAATCTGCAATAATTATTGGGAATCTACTTTACATTCCGACATCTGGGACTCTCCTAATTCTGGCAATATTGATGCTAGTCCGTTTTGGAACGTCTGGATATCATGGAGTTGCATGGTTTGCTTTTGCATGTTATTCGGTATCCTGGTTTGTGGCAGAAATGCTCTGGATAGTACAGGAATTGTATCTTAACATCGATCCGTTCCCATCAGCAGCAGATATTTTCTATATTATTGGGTATCCGTTTCTTTTAATGTTCTTTGTTGCATACCTGCAGCCCGTTAAGGTGAATATAACAAAAAAAATGTTTGCGACGTCGACTGTCTTTGCAGTTGGCATACTGGTACTTGGACTATATCTGACGCTTGGACATGGAACTACTGACGATCTCTTTATGATGGTCATAGCTACGGCGTATCCTGCTTTTGATTCGATGATAATAATACCGGCATTGTTAGGAGTAGGGCTATTTTTCAAAGGAAAGGTCAATCTTATGTGGACTTTGATTTGTTTTGGTGCAATTTGCGTTTTTACTGCAGATACTGCATTCTTACTTGGGCAAAATGATGATACCTATTATACTGGAAATCCACTGGAAATTCCATTCTACTGGAATTACATTCTACTTTCATTTGGCGTTTATAGCCATCTTGGGCTTTTCAGGAAAGAGAGTTATTCTAGGTAGCTGGCACGCGCGTTTTTCTGAATTGTTTCCAAATTTGGTAGGGAGTTTTTTTATACAAAGGGTGCTGATTACTGCCAATTGACTCAAACCGAAGAAAAAATAACTATGATGCGAGATCCGCTTTTTGTGATTAGCGCGTCTATTCAAATAATAAAACAACGCAAATCTGACGAACAGATTGACATGGAAATAAAGAGAATTCAATCCGCATTGGATAAAATAGGAAAAATAATGCAGGTTTAGATGGTACTTAGCAGCTGGTTTATTCTTTCCATATCGTAGGGCTTGATGAATATCTCTGTAGGTTTTAAGATCTCTAGCCTCTTTGCAGTATGCTCGCGCAGATCTGCAGTTACAACTACTATTTTGGAATCTTGATTTATCTTGCGTATGTTCTCTAATGCGTAAAAACCATCATATTCTGGCATCATCAAGTCTAGAAATACGATGTCCGGCATATGAGTTTTGTATAGCTGCACAGCTTCTTTTCCATTATATCCCCTTCCTAATATCGTGACATTTTTTATTCGTAAATAGTCGCAGAACACGTCCACCGTATCTACATCGTCATCAACTACGATTGCAGTAACCATTTTAGATGATTGAGGAAGGCTTGTAGTCACCTGACTCTTGCATACGTTTTAATCTCTTTATCACAAATGCCGCAGTCTGTCTTACGTCTTCGTTTGGATCGTTAAGGGCGTCATTGATAAGTCCTATTGCTTCTGTAGCCCGCATCAAACCGAGCGATTCTAGCGCCTCATGCTTTGTAAGGCCACTTTCATCGTTTAATGCTGAATTGATAAGGTGCGGAATCTTGCTTCTCATGTTCCTTGCTGCAATCTGGTAACATGCTTCATGTTTTACCACATTGTTATCATCGTTTTCTAGTATCCATCCCATCAAATCTGCCACCTGATTAAAAATGGGATCCTTGTCATTTCGATTTTCAGCAATTTCACCAGCAAGCCATGTGGCATCCCAGCGTTTTGATTCATCTTGGTCGTTTTTGATAATCCTCTCACATTGTGCTAATCTCTCAGCTACAGGTAACTGTCTAATATTGTCATCATCAAAAATGAGAAGCGCCAATACCATATTTGGAAACGTGTTTATGCTATTAAACTCTTATGCCCAATGATGGAAATGGTAATATAGTATGATGGGAAGAATAGATATATGTCTGGTCTTGACCGGCTTCTGGCAAAGTCCCTTGACACCACTATCAGGGAGAATCTTGGCGAAAAAACAGTACAAAAAATTGAAGCCAGACTATTTGAAAAATATGGGCTGTCTCTTACCCAGTCAATAGAGCAATTCCAAAAACTTGATGCTGTATTAAGAGAATTTTTCGGTGCTGGCGCAGATGGAATTGAGCAAAAGTTCTTCAAAAGTGCGTGTGACATCAAGCTTATCGACGGCGACAAATGGGTTACTATAGAAAATCAAAAACTTACTGAAATAATCTTGGATTCATTTGGTGATGATGACAAAAAAAACATACTGACTACCTTGAATGGCGAATCGATGATTATATCTCAGATAATAGAATCATGTCGTATGCCACAAACGTCTGGGTATAGAAAGATAAACGCACTCATAAACGATGGCCTGCTTACTATGGATGGTTACGTGTCTATGCCTGATGGCAAAAAAGTTTCAAAATACAGAACCATATTTGATAACGTAAAAATCGATATAGTCAAGAACAAAATAACAATTTCAATCCATCTGGCAAACCACGATTATGAGGCCAGTACTGTCCTTGCTACTTGCACATAATGCAATTCTGATATTTAAGATGTCTTCTGTATGTTTGCTCATTAAATGAACGTTAAGAATTCGTATTGTTATTCTAAAGATTTTTTGCAAAATTGATTCAAACGGCTATTTTTCCAAACAAATATTCAGGGAATTAACGATCGACATTAAATATTTTGAACTCGTATATCAGACGATTCGAAAATGTAAGGGAAAATAGAGTGTCCAGCGGCGTCGCTTGCCGGGTACAAGTCAACCTTGTATTCTCTTACACCAAGACACAATGGTGTCGATTCGAATCCCGGAACGAGACGACGGGACACTCTGCATCCTTTTTTCTTTGATTTCTACAAAAATCGTTTTCCTTCTAGTCAACATTCGGTTAAACCTGTGGCTTAAATCACCTGTTTATTGTCTGAGATATAGCTTGAAGATCAGAATGACAAAAAACGGTATTACTTGCATTTCTGACGGTAAAACTGTTAATATTGATCCCAAAACTGCTTTGTCGGGTTCAATTAATTTTGTATCGCATGCTCATTCTGATCACCTTCCCAGCCGTAGTGATGGTGTGGTTCTCACTACACTGGAGACAAGGGAAATTGCAACACTGAGAGGAAAAGATCTCTCAAATCACGTGGAATATCTTGATGAATTCGGCCTTTATGATTCTGGACATATACTAGGATCAAGAGGATTGCTCTTTGAAGATCTATTTTATACTGGCGATATATGCACGCGTCATAGAGGTTTTCTGAAGGGAGCGACAATCCCAAAATGTAAAGTTCTCATAACCGAATGCACGTTTGGCAGGCCCGAATTTATCTTTCCTAGTTTGGATGAGATTTTAAAAAAAGTAAATGAGTTGATTTCTGAACTATATCACAAAGGCCGCCCTGTCTTGCTTTTGGGGTATCCGTTAGGCAAAGCACAAACCATCACTCATTTGTTTGGTCATTGGGAACCGCTTTATTATCATGATTCTGTGAAACAGATGAACGATCTTCATCGCAAGCTTGGCGTATCACTAAAAGATGGTATTGGCCATACAGATGCGCAAAACAAAGGACTGCTTGATAAAAAGCCTTGGGTAATGGTATGCCCAATGATGTCTGATAACGCCACCTTTGTAAAAGACATGAAGTCAAGATATGGAGCAGTAACAATAGGCTTTTCTGGATGGGCTAAATCTCAAAGCATGCCATTTGCAAGAAATAACGACTACGCAGTACCACTTTCAGATCATTGTGATTATAATGAACTGATTGATCTAGTGAAGAGATCTGGAGCAGAAAAGATCTATACGGTACATGGTTTTGTTACCGAGTTTGCCTCTGATCTAGTCAAAATGGGTTATGATGCCAAGCCTTTGAGCGAGAATAGCCTTGATAATTTCATTTGAATCAAAAATTTAAATGAGAACTAGTCTGCTTTTCAATAGTGTCCACTGAGTCATTAAGAAAAGATCATCTGTTAATAGAGAAGGTACTTAAATCAATGCAAGTTACATTGGAACTCTTGAGATCTGGTAAGAAGATACCTGAGAGCATACTTGTACCTGTCGTTGATTTTTCTAAGAACTTTACCGATGTGTGTCATCATGGCAAAGAGGAAGAATCGCTTTTTCCCGCCTTGGAAAGAGCTGGAATGCCGCGCCATATGGGACCGATTGCAGTAATGCTGATGGAACATCAAGTGACAAAACAGATAGTCCAAAGAATGGATGCGTCATCTAAAGAATACCTAAGGTCTGGTTCTTCTGAACAACTCGTACATGACATATCTGATTACATAGAGCATGTTTCAGCACATCTTTGGAAAGAAAACAATCGTCTGTTTGTGATGGCAGAGATGCGATTACAGGGATTAACAGAAGAAATCACTGCTCAACTCGATGATGTGGAGTCTAAAAAACTAATTCAATTAGGAAAAACACGTGCAGATTATGAAAAAATGACGGATGATCTTGAACAGAACATTTCGAAACTAAATTAAAAAAACTAAAAAATTTGATTTGTGGATTTATTCCACTATTACTTTACCTGTCATCCATGGGTGGACGATACAGAAGTAGTCGTACTCACCTGCTTCATCAAAGGTATGCTCGAATGTCTTGCCGGCCATGAATATGCTGCTGTCAAACACTCCATCTGGTCCACCTGCGTTGATATTCCCACTTGTTACTGTGTGTGCTGCGGTGTCATCGTTTGTCCACGTTACGGTGCCACCTATTCCTATTGTTACTTCAGCTGGTATGTAGCATTCGTTTGTAGCTTCACAACCTGGTACTGATGACCCACTTGGTATTGACACCTTGGCAGACATTGCTGGTGCCGGAGCTGGAGCTGGCGTTGGTGCCGGAGCTGGAGCTGGCGTTGGTGCCGGAGCTGGAGCTGGCGTTGGTGCCGGAGCTGGAGCTGGCGTTGGTGCCGGAGCTGGAGCTGGCGTTGGTGCCGGAGCTGGAGCTGGCGTTGGTGCCGGAGCTGGAGCTGGCTGGACTAAAGTAGTCTGACTCATTCCAGCAAATGACATTGCAACTGCCACTAACGCAACAGTGAATCCTATTGAAAAAGCGATGCCGAATTTATCTGCGGCTGTCATGCCGCTTGTGGCATTTAAACGGTAAATAAAGCTAATTGCATTTTTTACCTGTCAATACCCAAATTATGGTCACTTGTCATCAAAAATCAATGTTATCTGTAGATTCCAGCGTTCCGGCATTCATTCTCTTCGGACTTGTGTATGGCCTTATAATAACCCGTAATGTACGTGGAATTCGACTACCTATATGGGCAATAATGTCTATAGGCGCACTACTGTCTTTGATGTTACAACTTATCACATTTGAGCAGGCCCTTAAGGCAATAAATTTTGAAATTATTTTTTTTCTTTTTGGAATGTTTGTGTTAGTATCTGGATTGGAATCATCAGGTTTGCTCAAATATATTACAATCAAAATTCTCGAACGTGCAAGAACTCCAAATAGAATACTTGGATTCATTCTCTTGATTCTAGGATTATTATCTGCATTTCTTATCAACGATACAATTGCTCTTGTGGCCACTCCAATAGTTATAGGACTTGCCACTCAAATGAAGATTAGACCTGTGCCGCTTTTGATAACCCTTGCTTTTGGAGTAACGATAGGCAGTATGCTGACTCCTATTGGAAATCCACAAAATCTTCTTGTTTCTCTGAATAGTGGCATGGATAATCCTTTTTTGAACTTTATGTTCTATCTTGGCGTTCCAACTTTCGCATGTCTTGCAGTAACGTATCTGATATTATCAAAGTTTTATAAAAAAGAATTTGATAATTCTATGATCCCGCCTAGTCTAACATCTGAAAATATAATAGAAAATCCAACATTAGCAAGAATTTCTTTGATTATAACATTGTCTGTAATAGCAGGATTCTTTTTGATCGGATTTATCAAAACAATTGGGGTTGATACTGACATCAATTTTAGTTATCCTGCACTTGTAGGTGGCTTGTTACTCCTAGTAATTACTAAACAACGAAAGAAGATATTTTTACAAATTAATTGGAAAATAATTGCTTTTTTTGTCTCAATGTTCATTTTTATGGCTGCAATGTGGAACGGCAAAGTAATAGACGTCTTTGCATCAGTGTTTCCAACATTAACCTCATCAGACGAACTGGCCGCAATTTTTGCCATTATTTCCACGAGTGCAGGTCTGAGTCAAATAATGAGTAACGTCCCATTTGTTGCAGTCTATCTTCAAATAATGCAGAATCTGGGGGTCTCTAGTACGGATACTTTATTGTGGATTGCGCTTGCTTCAGCAAGTACCTTGGCAGGAAATCTGACTATACTTGGAGCTGCTAGTAATATCATAATTTTAGAGGCTGCAGAAAAACACAAAACTGAGGCATTTTCATTCTGGGAATTCTTCAAAATAGGCTCTATTGTGACTGTTGTAACCATGGCTATACTTGGAATGTTTTTACTGTTGTACTCCTATATCTGAAGTGGTTTTATCTTTATTTTATAATTTGGATTCATAATTTTTTTTGTTTTGATTATAAAATTACATAGCTCGTCAAATAACTGCTTAAAATATCTGTATGGATTCTCTGTTGATTCTACAAATATAATGACACGTTCTTTGTCTGCTCGTATAGTGTATTTGAAGTGCAGTTTATTTCGTATTATCTTGATTATGTTTCCGTGCATTGCTTGGTTTCTTAATGTCTGAAGGCGCCAAAGACTACTATTTTTTGTATCCAATTCGTAGTTGTATTCTGGGGTTGAAAAATAATTAGAAATTGTTTCTTTAATTTTTCCCTGTATTCCGTCATCTAGTAAGCGTTTTTTTAATCCGTATATGTAAAAGACATTTTCTTTGTCAAATATTTCAAATCTTGAATTTATCTCTCTTTTTATTACTTCAATTGCGCCTGATGCAAAAAACAAGAATTCCTGTACGTGTAATTCCAGATTGTTTTTTTCTGCAATATTCTTGGGCAATTTTTTTGCTATGTTTGTTAGAACATGATTTGCAGCCGTAATTTTAAAAGTCAACGGATCCACTTTTTGACGCAATTTGCTATTTTCTGGCATATTTGCTGTGTTTTGTTTTGTGCCTTAAAATGTAAACGCATCTTTTAACATCAAATGTATGTCTTCTTTAAAATGATCCTGGTTTTTTACTAGTCGTAAATTTTCAAGCAAAGTCTCTATTATGGTGCATTGGTTTTTTGAAAACTGGTAATAACATTCCAAGACATCTTCACATGATTTTGCATATTTGTATTGAGCCCAAAAATTATCTGACATGATTTGATAGTTGTACAAAAATATGCGAATTGGCTCTTGAACATTCACGGAAGAGTCAAATCTTAGCATATTTGTGAGTAATTCTTCAAGTCTTGAGTCTAAACGTGCTTCATAAATTGCCTTGTATATACTTGCAATCGCCAGAACATTACTTTTGCAAAAAACAAGATAAAACTATCTGCTTACAAATCTAACAAATGTTTGTCAATACTGTATACAAATGAATGATTTTACATTGTTTGCCCCTGCCCCTCAACTACAGTTAGAGTCATGGTACTTATTATGTGCTCAATTTTTCTAATTTTTCCAGTGATTATTTTTTCTAATTCTGAATGTGTATCTGACTCTACCTTACATACTATCTCGTAATAACCGAACACATCATCTGCTGATTTCACTCCTGGCAAGTTTTTCAAATTACGTATGACATAGTATGTTTGATCTGGCTCACAATGAATTATTACGAATGCAGTTGGCATTATTTTGAACCCTCATTCACCATCATGGTAATTGCTGATTCTATATGCTCAATTTTTCTGAGCTTTTCTAAAACTATGTTACGAAGCTCCTCATCTGTTGTAGCTGTGATTTTGCTTACTATGTCATAGACACCAAACACTCCTTGTACTTCATGTGGAAGTTGTGTTTGACTAAGTATTGATTTTATTTTGTTTATTACGTCTAATTCATGTTTCATCTTTGTATTGACTAAAAAATAAGCTGTTGGCAACTATGCCTGTCCTTCTACACCCATCAGCGTTAGTGTAGATCGTATTTTATCAATTTTCCGTATTTTCCAAGTAATTATCTCACGTAATCTTTCCACTGATGCAGTTTCTATTTTTACAAGAATATCATATGCTCCAAACACTCCTCTAACTTCCTTTACTTCGGCTATCTGTTTTACTTGATTTATGACCGTTTGTTCGGAACCGAGCTCACAATTAATTAATACATATGCAACTGCCATTTGAATTCCTCATTAAAATATGTCTTTTCAATTTCATATTGTCAAATAATCACTTTGACGTATTTATCATGGGTTATTAAAAAATTAAAAATTTGTTCAATTACATCTTTATCTATCTTGTATTTGTTAATCTGATCTTGGAATACGTAGCGCACGATTGTATGCAAGACCAAACCTATGTGCTTCATCCCTTGCAAATTGCAAAATTTTTAGTGCTCGTTTTGTTTTTTCGATCATAATGGGCTCTCTACTTTTTGGTATGAATATCAATTCATCTTCTTTTGCGAGAGATATGCATGGTAAATGTAGTCCTAGCTCTGTCAGTGCTGTTACTGCTGCGTTTAATTGACCCTTGCCGCCATCTATTAATACCAAATCTGGCATCTGGAATTTTTCTTCATCAAGTCTGAAATATCTTCGCTTTATGATTTCATTAATCATAGCAAAGTCATCTTGACTTTTGACAGTTCTGATTTTGAATTTTCTATATCCATCTTTATTGGGTAATCCATCTACAAATCTAGACATAGAGCCAACAGCATAGTCTCTTCCATGATTTGATATGTCAAAACATTCTATTATTTTTGGTACTTTCGGAAGATTGAGTATTTTTTGTAGTTCTATTAGAGCAGGATCTATACCTTTTGCCTGTAATAATTCGATATTCTTCAGAATAAGGTCTATCATTTCTTTTCTCTTTCCTACAGTTGGAACTTGAATGCTTACTTTGTATCCTGCTCTTTTTGTTAGTAGCTCTTCGAGTATGTTTGCATTATCTGGCATCTCATTAACTATTATGTGAGAAGGAATCTGATTTGTTGTATAATATTGAAATAAAAAGTTTGAAAAAGAATTATCTCCAACAAGATCAAATGAAAATCTATTGCTGTCTCTTATGACGCCATTTATTTTCTTAAAATTCATCACTGTAGCCACTTGCTCGTACGTTAATATGCCAAAATATTCTTCATCTATCATTCTGACGCTTTCCATTTTCTGCCTTGTATTCAAACTTCCAAGTCGGTGTAGCGTATCGCGTATCTCACGTGCACGTTCAAACTGAAGTTTTTCTGATGCTTCACGCATCTCCGCCTCGAGTGTTTTTATATATGCGTGAAGGTCTTTGCCCCTAAGTATTGCTTCTAGATTTGATACATGTTTTTCATATCTTGTTCTGGCTTCTTCAAACTCGCATGGTGCTTCACAATTTCCAAGATGGTACTCAAGACAGGCCTTTTTCGGTAATCGTTTACAAATTCTTATTTTGAATGTTTTTCGCAATGATCCTATTGTTAATAACTTTGAACTTCCTTGAGTAAAAGGGCCAAATATCTTTCCACCCCCCAGAAATCTTCCATTTCTGGTTCTTCTTGCAACAACTAATCTTGGATACTTTTCGTCGCTAAGCCTCAAGTAAGTGTATCTTTGTTGGTCTTTTAATTCTATATTGAAGATGGGTCTGTATTGTTTTATCATATTAGATTCGAGCAAGAATGCCTCACTCTCATTATCTGTTAGAACAAATTCTATGTCTGTTATACGTTCTATGAGTTTTTGTGTTTTGTAATTCTGATTTTTCAAAAAGTATGATCTAACTCGATTTCTGAGACTCTTTGCCTTTCCAATGTAAATTATCTTATTCTCTTTATCCTTCATCAGATAGATGCCTGGATGATCCGGTATGTTTATGCTTTTGATACTAAATGTCAATTTATCAATTTCTTGAGGTATCTGCCTGTGTAGCTTTTAGGATTTTTTGCAACTTCATGCGGTGGACCGGCGGCAATTACACTGCCACCTTTATCCCCTCCCTCTGGACCTAAATCAATTATCCAATCAGAGTTTCTGATTATATCCATATTGTGTTCGATCACCACCACCGTGTTTCCAAGATTTGCTAATCTGTTCAATACGTCTAATAGCTTCTGTACATCCGCAAAATGTAGTCCTGTGGTGGGCTCATCTAGGATGTATAACGTCTTACCAGTATCGCGTTTTGATAGTTCTGATGCAAGCTTGACTCTTTGCGCTTCACCTCCTGAGAGCGTAGTAGATGATTGTCCGAGCTTAATGTAACCAAGCCCGACATCGAATATCGTTTGCAACATTCTCTTAATCGATGGAATGTTTTCAAAAAATGACAGTGCTTCCTCGACTGTCATATCTAATACATCGGCAATGCTCTTGCCCTTGTATAGCACAGATAATGTTTCTGAATTGTATCGTTTACCTTTACATTCATCGCATCTTACATAGACATCTGATAGAAATTGCATCTCGATTTTTTTAACACCGTCTCCCTCACACGCAAAACATCTGCCATCTGCCACATTGAATGAAAACTGGCCTGGCAAATATCCGCGTTCCTTTGCAATTTCTGTATTGGCAAACAGGTCTCGTATGTGTGTAAACACACCAATGTACGTAGCTGGGTTTGATCTTGGCGTTCTGCCTATTGGGGATTGATCTATTGCGATGACCTTGTCAATGTTTTCTGTACCTGATATTCCTGCATGCTTTCCAGGCTTTTCGGTTGTTTTATAAAATTGTGCAGTAAGTGCCTTTAACAGAATTTCGTTCACTAAAGTGGATTTTCCAGAGCCTGAAACGCCTGTAACCGTAACAAGAAGTCCTAGTGGGAATTCTACTGTTATATTTTTTAGATTGTTTTCTGCGGCGCCCTTCACTATTATCTTGCCGCTCTGATTGCGAGTTTTATTCGCTAGTCTTATTAGATTTTTGTCTTTTAGATAATCCCCTGTCACTGACTTGTGGTTGTTTAAGATCTGTTCTACAGTTCCTTCAAAGACAACATTACCGCCGTGAATGCCTGCACCAGGACCCAAATCAATTATCCAATCCGCATTACGTATGACTTCTTCATCGTGTTCTACTACGATAATTGTATTGCCAAGATCCCTTAACTTTATCAACGTCTTTATCAAACGTGCGTTATCTCTCTGATGCAGTCCTATTGTAGGTTCGTCAAGTACATACAATACTCCAGTTAAATTAGAGCCAATTTGAGTTGCAAGTCTTATTCTTTGAGATTCACCTCCAGAAAGTGTACTGCTTTGTCTGTTCAAAGTAAGATAGTTCAATCCTACATTTTTTAGAAATTCTAGTCTTTCTATGATCTCTTTCAAAACATCTTTTGCTATGTATTTTTCAGTTTCCGTTAATTTTATTGTCTTGAAAAAATCATAACATTCATCAATTGACATATCGCATACATCAAAAATCCCAACTCCGTTTATCTTAACTGCTAATGCTTCGGGTTTTAGTTTTCTCCCATTGCATTCGTTACATGGTATGTCGCGCATGAATTGTTTGAGCCAGTCTCTTTTTGATTCGGAATCTGTATCCATAAACAATCTGTGCAGTGTGTTAAGTACGCCTTCAAAAGCGTTAGTATACTCCCAAAAGGAGTCACTTGACTGCGATTCATACTGAAAATGAATTCGTTGATCGGTTCCGTATAGTATTGCATGAATTTGTTCTTTTGTCATTTTGTTGATTGGGGTCATCAAATCGAAGCCAAATTTTTTTCCTACTGCCTTCAGCTCCTGTTTTCTAAATGATGAAAATCTGCCATTCCATGGAACTATCGCTCCATCGAGTATTGACTTGTTTTTATCTGGTATAACAAGATCTGCGTCAAACTCCATCTTTATTCCAAGGCCATGACATGCCTTACATGAGCCAAATGGTGAATTAAAGGAAAATGTCCTTGGCTCTATCTCTCCAATTGTTATCCCACAATATGGACAGGCATTATTCTGCGAGAATATTCTTTCTTCTTTTTCGGATGAAATGAGAACGGAGCCTTTTGCTGCCTTTAGTGCAGTTTGTATCGCTTCAAAAAGCCGCGATTTTTCAGACTTTGATGCGGTCAGCCTATCTACTATTATCTCAATATTGTGCCATTTTTGTCTGTCTAGTGAAGGTATTTCATCTTCCAAGAGTATGATCTGACTGTCTACTCGTGCACGAGAATAACCGTCTTTTTTTATTTGTTCAAAGAGTTTCTCATAAGTTCCTTTTTTTCTTTGAACTAGCGGTGCTAATATCAGAATCTGTCTTTCTGCAAAATCTTTGAAAATTGATTCGCATATTGACTCGATAGACTGGTTTGATATTTTTCTGCCACATTTTGGACAATGTGGAATGCCAATTCTTGCATACAGCAATCTGAGGTAATCATAAATTTCTGTAGTGGTACCAACCGTGGAACGTGGGTTCTTTGAGGTCGTCTTCTGCTGAATTGATATTGCGGGTGAGAGCCCTTCTATAGAATCGACATCAGGCTTATCCATCATTTCCAAAAACTGTCTTGCGTATGCAGACAAAGATTCGACATATCTTCTCTGCCCTTCAGCATATATGGTATCAAACGCAAGAGTGGATTTGCCTGATCCTGATAATCCTGATATTACTACTAGCTTGTTCTTCGGGATATCTAGATTGAGATTTTTTAGATTATGATGTCTTGCGCCGCGGATCTTTAGTCTATCGTGCATTCTTTTTTTCCACCTCTATCTGTATCCTTCGTAGCCTGTCTCTGCACTCTATGGCTCTCTCAAAATCAAGCTCCTCGGCATATTTTTTCATCATGGCTTCGATTTCTATTGCATCTCTATTCAAATCATGCTGGGTCTTGTTCTTTAAATCGTCAAATGACGTAACTTGTTTTGGTATTGACTTTATTATGGTCTTTGGCGTTATCTTGTGTTTTTTATTATACTCTATCTGTTTTGCCCGCCTGCGTTCTGTTTCATCAATTGCAGCTTTCATTGATCTCGTCATAATGTCTGCGTACAGTATGACGGAACCATTGACATTTCTGGCAGCTCTACCAAAAGTTTGGATCAGACTAGTATAGTTTCTTAGAAATCCTTCCTTATCGGCATCAAGTATCGCAACAAGGGAAACTTCAGGAATATCTAGGCCCTCTCTCAACAGATTTATGCCTACTAGAACATCAAATTCGCCTAGTCTTAACTGCCTTATCAATTCTGTTCTTTGCAATCCTTCAATTTCAGAGTGAAGGTATCTTACTTTGATTTCTTTTTTTGAGAAATATTCTGCTAAATCCTCTGCCATTCTTTTTGTAAGTGTTGTTACAAGCACACGCTGATTCTTTTTCACGCGTTCGATGATTTCAGATATGAGATCATCCATTTGATTTTTTGTTGGCTTTACTTGTACTTGTGGATCTATAAGTCCTGTGGGTCTGACTAGCTGTTCGACAATCTGCGATGATTTTTCTTTTTCATATTCTGATGGTGTAGCTGAAACAAAAATACAGTTTTGAATATATTGTTCAAATTCTTCAAACTTTAGTGGTCTATTGTCAAAAGCACTTGGTAGTCTGAAACCATACTCTACGAGAGATTTTTTTCTAGTATAGTCGCCCCCATACATGGCGTGTAGTTGTGGTATTGTGACATGTGATTCGTCAATTACTAGCAAAAAATCATTTCCGAAAAAATCTAATAAACAAAATGCTTTCTCACCAGGTTTTCTTCCATCAAAATGCCGTGAATAATTTTCAATTCCTGAACAATATCCTAATTCTTCAATCATCTCCAAGTCAAATTTAGTGCGCATTTCCAATCGCTGTCGTTCAAGCTCGTTTAGTTGTGGAAGTCGTTCTTTAAGCTCATCTCTAATTGATTTGATAGCTTTTTGTCTCACATCATTTGCAATTAGATAATGTTTTGCAGGAAATATTTTGATTGACTGTAACTTACGCTTTTCCTTTAATGTTATGTGGTCAAGTACAGTGATCTTTTCTACTTTATCCCCAAACATAGAAATTCTAATGACATCTTCAGAATATGCTGGAATGATATCTATGGTATCTCCTTTCACTCTAAAATTGCCTGGGGCTAATTCAGTATCATTCCGTTCGTACCTGGCATTAATCAGTCTTTTAATTATCTCTGTACGAGAATTCTGATTCTCAATACTTATTGTAGTGGCCATTTCTTCCCAATCTTTTGGTGAGCCAAGTGAATAGATGCAGGAAACTGTTGCAACAATAATTGTAGGCTCGCCAGAAAGAAGCATAGCGGTGGCTTCAAGACGCATTTTCTCGATTTTTTCGTTTATCTGCGTATCTTTTTCTATGTATGTGTCTGTCTGAGGAATGTAGCTTTCTGGCTGATAGTAGTCATAATATGATACAAAATACCCCACGTTGTTTTTTGGGAAGAATTGCTTTAACTCAGAGTATAGCTGTGCCGCAAGGGTCTTGTTATGAGATATGACAAGTGTATTCTTCCCAGTATTTGCGATTGCGTTTGCAATGGTGAACGTCTTGCCACTTCCAGTAACCCCCAACAAGGTCTGTGTCTTGTTTTTTCTTATTCCTTCTACAAGCTTTGATATTGCTTGAGGTTGATCACCAGTGGGCTTGAAGTCTGATTCTAGATAAAATCTATGTATCTGCTGCAACATATACGATCGCTCAAATCGAAATATAAGGCATGGTGATTATGTTATCTACTATATTCCATACTGATAATTTATGAGGATTTCTTTTAAGTAATTTATGAAAACAAATTTTAGTGCAAGGCAAACCTAACGTACATCATGTAGGTGTTGCATTAATAGCTGTTTCTGTGATTTCTGCGTTTTGGGTTTTTGGATTTGAAGACAAGATGTCCACAAGAACAACTATTGTGAACGAAATTCAAACACCGGAGTCTATAATATCTGAAACATATGGTGTGCAATCATCTGGTGTCAGTTTGTCATCTGATTCCACATCACCATCATCTAATGACTTTCCTCGATCATCTTATGGCAGTTTGGATAAAATCACAACATTAGATCGTACAGTACAGCAACAAAGATCCGAAAAATCGCGACTGAGTGAATTTGAAGCAAAAGAATTCAAACTTGAGATGAGCGGAACTGCGCTTGCAAGCCCATCAACAATGTTAAAAGATGCGTCATTGTTAATAAAAATGAGACCTGTAGCGGGAATGAATCTTGAAGAATTCAAAGTAAGTGAGGCGAGATTAATTCTCGATAGTACTGCAATGAACTTAAATCTGATAACAGTGAAAATTGTAGACCATGATATGGTGTTGATTATAGGCTCTACCAATAAAGGCGAATATTTCGTAAGGGCACAAATTAGTGAAAAAATTTTATCAGATAATAACAATAGACAAAATGTTCTACTACATGATCAGCCATTTTATATTGTTAACAAAGATATCCCATACAAACTGAATCTCACTGGCACGCTAACATCGTGATTTACCAAACTGGCTCTTCTACCATTTCAAGATTGCTTTCTGTAACCTTGAAACCCATGATTTGCAATGTCTCTAACGCGGTTGAAGAATTTCGCTCAAAGATTTTTTTTGCAAGATTCTTTCTCGCATTTTTATCCAAATGCTGTCCTATCTTGTACTTTCCTCTCATAGTTTGAGGCACAACCTTGATGATGGCAACTTCGTCAACAACTGGCATGTCTGGTGTTATCCTCTCATAACCCCCTTCAGGCTGATATTTTTCCATCAATGCGTTTAGAGCCATGGATTTCTCATCATTTTTTGACACTATAGTTCCATAACCTTTGATGACCACACTGATGTATAGTGTGTCTGCTTGTGATGCATCTGTAGGGGAGCTAAAATATGATGGAAGAAATTCTAGCTCTCGATCTATCTCAAACCCAACTTTTGGATCGCGTTTTATGTTCTCAATTTTCTCACCACGCGTATGCGAATGCATGTAGATGGCATCATTGACAAAAACAAAATTCATTGGTATTATTTGTGGAAAGCCATCTCTATCCATTGATGCAATTCTACCTATGTGCTCTTTATTGAGAAATTCTATTATTTTCTGCTTTGATTTTATCTCCAATCTGCCTAAAAGCTGCACGCTCTAATCCATTCTTTCTTCATAAAAAATCTAACCCTTACAAATGAATTGGCTTGGGGAATTCCCCAAGCCACTGGGTACAGGTGTTGGTTGGCTTAGAGTCTGCTAAACTCGTAATGACTTACATTTGATTTTACAAATAAAACAATTGCGTATGATTTGTCAGCATGTTTACGAATACGACCATTCGTAAATTGAAAATGTAAATCCTTCATCACTTTCCGAATCAATTACCTTCTTCTCAAATATGATCCTGTACACTGTGGAATCATCCTTTATTATGTCAAGTCCGGGTTCAGCGTCTTTGCCAGATGACATTTCTTTTGAGAGAACTGCAAGCAGCACATTTGAAAGAGAATCGAGATCCTTTTTTGCATGTGCAGAATCCTTCTTTAGATAGAAAGTTACGCTTATCCATAATGGTTTACCCTCACATCGTTTTCTTACACTGTCTATGTTCTTTCCAAGTTTTTTTTCTATCGCAATTTTGATCTTCTTTTTACCTTCTTTAGCATTCTTCCCTATGGTTGCAGGAATGAATCCTCTTACCTGAACATTCTGCAATAATATGTCTCCTTTCATGATTGGCGTTGATCTAGTCTGGATTTAAGATAAGCCTGCAAAGAAAATCTGATCTACAAGTGTACTTTTTGAATTTATTATATTGATAGTGGCCTTTGCTTAAAGTACAGTAACGTCTCATTCACGCCGTCAAGGAGTTTTTCAATACCTGGGGTTCTAGCGCGATTCTTAATGATCTGTTTTCTAAGTATGCTCAAATGGTGCATGTTTTGCTTAAGTAATTTGGTACGTTTAGTTCGTGACATGTCTGATTCTTTTATGAATTTCATGTTTGCTGATATCTCGCAAAGTTTGACTAAAACAGATTCCCACGGTGCATTTTGTAGCTGTTTTACATATTGCTCTTCTTGCACTGCTTTAGGCAAAGACTTGTCTTTTGCTATGGATGCCACAATAATTGCTACCTCTCGTCCAAATCTCTGAAAAATCTCCTCAAAATTTGACCCTGTATTCTGTAAATAAGCAGTACATAGTATCTTTTCATCACCTACTCCTACGGACTTGAGCCTGAACACTATGCTTTTACAGAATGGAATATCTGCATTTCTGATACGTGCAAATGATTCGGCATCCTCAAGTATTGTCAACTACAAGAAAGCGTTTACTTGTGCTTTTCTTTAAAGTATGGCATTACTTTTGAGGCAAACTTGTCAATAGAACCAAAATAATTTGAACCCCAGAACCTGATCACAAAGTGATTCACTCCAGCTTTTATGAATCTCTCAAATACTGGAATTACGTCATCTGGGGTTCCTACCGCTACTGATGATCTTGCCACTGCATCTGGAATCGTGGTTGCCCCCTCACGCATTTTTATAATCCAATCTTGATTTGACATCGAGTACTCGGTAAAGTATTTCTTAAAATCAAATCCCTCTATTTGTTTTATGTTGTGAACCCGTAACACTTCTGGCTTGAAGAGACTAACCTTCACGGCTTCTTTCATTTTTGCCCATGATTCTTCAGCATCTTCTGAAAAATACACATCGATATCCAAGGCATATTGGAAATTATCTTGTTCTTCTTGCGTTCTACCTTCTTCCTTCATGGATGCTTTGATTGTTTTTGCATGGTCTTCGAATAGTTCTGGTGTATATCCTATTGGTAGCCAGCCATCTCCATACTTTCCTGTCATCTTTAATGTACGTTGACCCCCTGCCGCCATGTATATTGGTGGGTGTGGTTTTCTAATTGGCTTCGCTTGAAGACATGCCTGTGTTAGTTTATAGTATTTACCTTCAAAATCAACCCGGTGTTCAGGCGATGACCCATACAACAGCTTGATTACTTGAAGCTGTTCTTCCCACTTGCTTACTGGATTGTCAAATGGTATGTTGAATTCTTTTAGATTTTGAGCTTCACCTGCACCTATTCCTAACGTGCCCCTGCCCTTTGATATTCTATCTAGTGTAATTGCAGCAAGTGCAATATTTGACGGATGTCTTCTAATTGCATCTGTAACACAAGTCCCAAGTTCCACTTTTTGCGTAGTTGCAGCTATTGCAGAAAGCATTACCCAAGGATCAAGGACTGTAGCTTTTGACCATTGTGGAACATTAGAATGATCCATATACCAAATTGAATCGTAACCTGTCCTGTCAGCAAGAATACACGCTGTAAGAATCTGATCTTCACTAAATCCTGCACGAGCCACGTTTAAGCCGTTCTGTATTCCGAACTTGAGCATCTTTCCTCTGGTCAGATTTTGCGGTATTTAAGTTTAGAAGAAAAAACGAAATATTGCGTCCAAATAAAAGAAAGGGTTAGAGCCTTCCTTCTACTATGTCTTTAAGGCACTGAATGACGTCTTCTTTTGAAACTGGCCTTGGGTTTGGATCAAGATGACCTCTGTCTGTCATAACTACATCTGCTGCCTGATCAAGTGGTGTCTTCAGGGTAAGTCTGTCGAACTTTAGCTTTTCAACAACCTCCTTGAATCTATCATAGAAAATAGACTTGTTGAACTTGTGCGCTACTGTAGTACACGATGACAGTGAGTAGCCATGTGGAACTCCCTCATTTGAGAACACGTATGATAGAGCATGTCCTAGCGTGGTAGAACAATTACCAAATCCAATTCCAGATATCATTGAACCGTATGGATAGTTTTCAGGCTTGTCGTTCATGATTGCATCATAAAGAACTTCGAATGCTTCCTTACACATAGTTCGAGTGAATTCATTGCCAAGTTTGCTATCGTATCCTTCGGTCGCTTGTGCACATGCATCGCATACTGAGTTCTTGATTATTTGTTCGGGTGTTCCCTCCATGAAATATGCATCTACTACTGCTCTGTCTGCAAGAAATCGATCTTCACGAAGAAGTTTTTTCTTTCCGTCAAACTTGAGCACGCAGTATGTTGTCATCTCTGCACCTGTTCCAAAAGTAGTCGGAATTAGTATTTTCTCTAACTTCATCTCGGCTCCAGAGTATTTTGCAACATCTAGTGAGCTGCCGCCACCAAGACCTATTACACACGATGGGTTTTTGTCCTTGAACTGTGATATTACCGTTTTTACTGTTTCAATTGACGGTTCTGGCTCTACTTTGTCAAACAACATGTAGTCTTTGATTCCCATCTTGCCTAACCATTTTTCAGATATTGGCGGTGGTGCAGTTGTTACCACAAGTGCATTTCGTGGATATTCTGCTTCTGAGAGTGCGTTTTCTCCAAAATGAATAATTTTTGGAATTTTGATTGTGTGCATAATTGGGTCTGGCGTTTTATACTATTATACCTTACACGAAGAAATAGTCTCACCAATCAGCCTTGATGCAAGATGTGAGGTTACATTGTTCAGATCGTGTGCAGGACATACCTCCATTATATCCATTCCAATCATTTTAGAGGTAATTTTCTTGATAAAATACACGGCATCCTGTGTGTGGAGACCCATTGGAACGGGTACTGAAACTCCTGGAGCGTACGCCGGATCCAGGCAGTCCATGTCAAATGAGATGTATGTATTCTCTTTTATTGTATCTGAGATTAGTTTTGAAGTATAATCTACCCCTTTTTCTACAATATCAAAGGGTGTAATCACATTGAGCCCAGATTTTTTCAGGTTAGTTATCTCTTCTTCTTCTGGGCTCCTGATGCCTATCTGCAGGCTAGTTTTTACATCTATGTAATCTAACGAATCTGTGATTACAGAGCCATAATAATTGCGTGTATGTGAGACAAAATCTGGATGTGCATCGAAATAAACTAATGATATTTTACCATATTTTTTAGCAAATGCCTTAAGAATGTGGGTAGTAATGGAATGATCACCCCCGATAGATATCGGTATTTTTGGGAATGAAAGAATACTCTCAAAGGTCTGTGCTATGTGGCTTTTCTTGATATTCCCATAGTCATAAATCTCAGCCGACCCAAGTCCATTTACCGGGTGAGCAAGACACAGGAATTCTTTCTCATAATAGACATCTCTTGTATTTGATATTTTTCGTATCGTGTCTGGGGCCATTGCAGTACCCATCTGCACAGAGTGTGAACCTGATTCATCAGGTATTCCTATTACTATGATATCTGATTGTTCAATACTTTTGGCGTTTGCCCAGCAGATTTTGAGATCTTTTTTGCCTTTTTTCACACCGAATTGCAGATTACCTACAAGAAAGTCAGGAAATAACTCTTTCTGAAAATCTCATATGAATTCATGTATGTCACAGATGATCTTAAATTTGTATTGAGTACTCAATGTTTTGTGATTAAAAACAAAATACGTATGTGCGATAATAAAACAAGCGATGCGCTTGAAATAATAGACGCTGGTCTTGTGGCTGCACAACCAAAATATTTTCTTAGAAAATTCATAAAGAAAAACAAGCTTTTGGTAAGATCTAAAACCATATCTCTTTCAAAATTTCGCCGCATTTACTTGGTTTCAGTTGGTAAAGCTGCAGATAGCATGACAGAATTTGCTTGCACAAAAATAAATTTTGATGGTGGTATTACCATCATTCCTAAAAATTACAAAGTAAAACATATTGGAAAAAACATCGACATCATACATGCATCCCACCCAATCCCAGATCGTTGCAGTGTGATGGCTGCAACTTTTGTGATCAAATTATTACAGTCTTTGAACCCAGATGATTTCGTAGTGTTTTTGATATCTGGTGGTACATCGTCACTATTGGCGTTGCCATGGGGGGTGGACTTGAACCAAAAAAAGAAAACGACTGAAATTCTTTTAAAATCGGGCGCATCAATTCATGAAGTCAACGCTGTAAGAAAACACATTTCTGCAATCAAGGGAGGTCAAATACTGCAGCATCTTAAGTGCCAAGCAGCCTCATATGTAATGTCCGATGTGGTTGGCGATGATTTGAACGTCATAGCGTCCGGTCTTACATACTGTGACAACAGTACATATGCTGATTGCTTAAAAATAGTTACAAAATACGGGCTCGAAAAACGTCTTCCTCCTTCTGTAATGAGGCATCTCAATGCTGGCGTGAAAGGATTACTTCCCGAAACTCCAAAGAGGCCAAAAATCCCAAATATAATTGTGGCAACAAATGCTGATTGCTTGGAAGCTATGGCCTATAAAGCAAAATTGCTTGGATATGATACAAAAATATTGCATTCAGTACATGGCCCAGTAAACATAACCGCAAAGAAAATTATTGAAACCTTCTCATTTAAGAAAAAATCATGTCTCGTTTTTGGTGGCGAACCAACAGTATTTGTACACGGTGCTGGTAAAGGCGGACGCAATCAAGAACTTGTATTGCGTATTGCTGGAAATATCAAAGACAATGTTGTGGTTGCATCTGTTGGAACCGATGGAATTGATGGTAACACAAAACATGCCGGTGCGGTATTCTCATCTGCATCAAAAAATCACATCGCAACATATCTTAAAAATAATGACTCCAATTCGTTTTTTAGAAAATATGGTGGACTTATATTGACAGGACCAACTCATACTAATTTGATGGATATTGGGTTGATTTTAAGTGAGTAGCTACTGTCTTATGATCATACCTTCCTATTAGTTTAAAATAAACAAACAGATCTACTTATGTAATATCGTTACTATTGGAGCATGAATCTTAAAAGTGTTGAAAATATATCTAAAAAAGAAGCAGAACAATTCGAAGTCACATGCAGTCATTGTGGCAAAAAAATAACACTGCCTCATCTAATATTTCATATTGGCACTGAACATGGTGTTTAATGTTCTGAAAGAAGCGATGATGCAAAATTCTCACTAGGATCTATTTTCTCATATATCAAGTTGAGATTTCTTTGTCTTGCAAGTTGGTCTATGAATAACTTACGCTTCTTAGCAAATTCATCTGCTGTAGTTTCTTTTTCAGCTAGATGATTTAACATCTCACTAGAATCCAATTTGACTCGTACGGTATCTTGGTTTTTTATAATAAATACTCCAATACTCCAAAAGATCCCAACATGCAATGCTATGTATTTTGATTGAAGAACAGTAACCTTGTCCCGATAGATATCTGCCTGTTCTCTGAACTGTTTTTTTATCGAGTCGGCAGTTTTGATAAGCCATGAGATCCTCTTTGAGTTTCCGTCAGAATACAAGATGTGTTCCATGTCAATCAAAAAGTCGTGGCTTGTCTATATAATTTGAATTCAGGTCTGAATAATAAATCAAAAAACATAACACTGATGCAAAAGTCATTTGTATTCTTTACACGTATGGTTGATGAATTAGTTCAATTCTCGGATTCTGACCCTGAGCTTGCTGAGGGAATAAAATGGCTTGACTCGCAAGCCCAGAAAAAAGGAATATCGTTTTATGAGATGGTATTTCAGGTTCTGTACAAGCATGACGTATCCTCACGTGCAAAACAGTGGCTTAATTCAAGAAACTAATTCGAATCTGTCCGATTGCATTCTAAATGTCCTAACCATGGATAAATACTAGTTTGCTCTTCGATCTGTGAATAACTCACTCGCTTTTCTGAATTCAACTTTATGTTTCCCAGGGATTATCTTCACTGGGGGTTCTACCTTGGGTTTTGCTTTCTGTTTTTTTACATTCTTTTGCTTTCTTGGTTTTTTCCCATAATCTTCCCATTTGATCCAAACCATAACTGATGGCCTCTTCTTATTGACGCAATTCTATCGGCTTGTATTCGCATCCTTGTGGTCCACAATATTTTCCTACATATGTTGCCTTTGGCCTATACAAAACAGGTTTTGGAGCAGCACGTGCAAATTTCTCCTCAATTACATGCGATGTCCATCCTGCAACACGAGATATGGCAAATATCGGAGTATTGAGATCTGGAGGAATCTTTAGCATATAGTATAACGATGCACTATAAAGGTCAACATTTGGATAGATGTCTATGCCTTTCTGTTTTTTCATTTCTCTTATAGTGGTCTCTTCAACAACTTCTGTAATGTCATACCATGGCTGTCCTGTTTTCTTGGCAAGCCTCTTTGAAAGCTCCTTTAGAACTTGAGCCCTAGGATCATACGTTTTGTATACTGCATGTCCCATGCCCATTATCTTCTCTCCTCTGTTCAACCTCTCTTTTACCCACGATTCTGCATTGTCGACACTTTTTATCTCAAGTAACATTTTCATCACTTCGTGATTTGCGCCTCCATGTAGAGGGCCTGACAGAGCGCCGATTGCCGCACTAACCGCTGAGTACATATGTGCTCCAGTCGATGCTACCTCACGTGCTGCAAAAGTTGACGCATTGAATGTGTGATCTGCGTGTAAAATTAGACAAATATCGAAAATTCTCTCGGTTTCGGCATCTGGTTTTTCCCCAACGAGCATGTTAAGAAAGTTTGCCGCATGTGATAGTCTTGGATCTGGATCCACAATGTCCTTGCCCGTCCTTACACGTTCCCAGCTTGCTACTATGGTAGGCATTTTTGAAATAAGGTTTATGGCGCTTTGATAGTTGATCTGCTCATCGTTTTCACCCTTATCGTCATAGTATCCTGCTAATGCAACGACGAATGCCTGTAGCATTACCATAGGATCTGCATTCTTACGCCAGTTTCTCATGTTTGATTGCATCTGACGCGGCATGTCTCGAGCATCAATCAATCTCTGTTTGAATTCCTCAAGCTCAGTCCTTGTCGGCAGGTCGTCATTCAAAAGAAGATAACTAGTTTCCTCAAAGGTCGAATTTTTTGTCAAATCTAAAATATCATAGCCGCGGTAGATCAGCTTTCCTCTCTCGCCGTCTATATCTGATATTTTTGTATCTGCCACCTCAATGTCTCGGAGGCCAATGTTTTTTGTATCCAATTCTATATTTCTGCCTTGAAATTTCCTATTAAGTTTTGCACTCTGAATTTAGCATTTGGTCTAATATGACAAAGCTAGTTGGTATAGTCTTATTCGTCATTTGTTATCATGACAAAAGTAGAACGCGACTTTATGGCACATGTGGACAAATTGATATTGGAGGCCTCAGCGGAAACTCTTGCCATGCTGGCAGAAATGGACAAAAGAAATCAACTCTCGACACTGACATTCTATGATGTCTATTTACTTTTGTCGGAAAAAGATAAACAAATTTTGGTTGCAAATAATCATCCAAAAAAAGACTAATCAGCTTTTGGGTTTAAATATAGTAGTTAAAGATTGCACGTGTGGTAGCGAAAAAAACCTCAAAATCTACAAGATCTAAAATCCTGTGCTTATCGCACATGGAAGATGCAGACGGAATTAGCTCTGCCGCACTTATTCGCCAAGCATTTGGCGGTGAAACCGTTTTGGTGGATTATCCTGGATTAATGCCTGCACTTGAAGCCCTTGAACATGATGAAAAACTCAAGTCGTTATACATATGTGACCTTGGTTTGAGCAAAAACAATCAAGATCAATTTGTAGAAATTCTGTCTTCGTTAAAAAAGAAAAAGGTGGCTATAACATATGTTGATCATCATGACATTGATCCGGAGATTGTAAAGAAATTACAAAAGGCAAAAATCAAAATAATTCACGATGTTAATGAATGTACTACGGTTCAAGTATACGGTGCATTCAAATCTAAACTATCTGATCACGCCGCGTTCATAGCTGCATGCGCTGCAATAACTGACTATATGGAAGATAGGCCGAAGGGATCTAGGCTACTACAGATTTATGACCGACAGTTTGCATTAATATCTGCAACAGTTCTTACGTACAACATAGTTGGACACCAAAAGGATCCTGACTATCTGTTGTACCTTGTAGAAATGCTTAGTGAATCAAAATATCCGCATGAAATTCCAAACTCTTTTGAGTTTGCACAAATTCAAGTTGAAAAGTTAGCCACCATGATAGAGAAGGTCAAAAAATCTCTTAAGAAAATGAAGAATCTTGGTTATATGGAAATCATTGATGCTGGTGCAAGTGGAGCCGTGAATTTTGTATTGGGCTTATCTGGGAAAGATGTAGGTGTGGCGTACAAAGAAAGAGTTGATCATGGAATCTATGCCGTATCGATTAGGGGTTCGAAATCGTGCTCCATTCATCTTGGCCGACTTGTAAACTCGCTTGCTCAGGATTTTGGCGGTTCAGGAGGAGGTCACGATAAAGCATGTGGTGCAGTCATACCAAAAGACAAAATCATATCATTTATCAAGGCCCTTAACACAAAACTTAACCAGTAGAAATCTCGGCTATCATATCAATTTCTACGGTGGAATTAAGCGGCAAACTCGATGCACCTATTGCAATTCTTGAATGTTTTCCACTCTCTCCAAAAATCTCAAATAGAAAATCAGATGCGGCATTGATTATCTTTGGCTGTTCTGAAAAACCTGCATCGGAATTTACAAATCCTGACACTCTGAGAATTCTTGTAATTCTCTCCAAGCTGCCCAGGTTTGCCTTTAACTGAGCCAAGATGTTGATTGCACAGAGTCTGGCTGCTTGTTGGGCCTCTTGTATGGATTTCTCCGTGGGGACTCTGCCTGTAAACATCACTTTTCCGTCTTGTATTGGAATCTGTCCTGACACAAATGCAAGATTCCCAGATACTACCACGGGCACATACGAGCCTGCCGGTTTTGGAGGGATTGGTAAAACAATTCCAAGTCTCTTTAGATTGTCTTCAATCACAAGATGTGTGTGTCTTGTATGGTTTTTAGTTTTATTGGTCTATCTTTATGTGCACAAATTCGCCTCTATGGGAGTCGGAACGATAGATCAACTTTGAATGGTATCCTTTTTGTTCAAGATAGTTCTCAAGTAGCATTGCCCACGGTAGTGAATGTCCACTGTTAAGTTTCGATTCTAGTATGATGTTTTTTGATCTTTCGTCATACTGGGCACTTCCTGAACATGTTATTTCTAGCGTAGAGTTTACCAGATCAAGAATCTGTTCAAACGTTTTATCTTTTAATGAGATACCATTTTTTTCTAAAAATTTTACATAATCGACGAGTTTTATTTTGGAACCTATGATGGAGTTGAGCGTGAATCCCAAACCATTCTCGTTTACGATGTTGATTATTCTACACACTTCAAGCGCTTGACTCTTTGTCATCTCAGTCAAATTATCAATTTTGAGTGCATCTTTCCATATCTGATCAAACAATCTTGTCTGATTTGCGCCCAAGACGTCTGTAGATGAAAACACCGCCCCTCTGCCATTTGTATTGTCAATCAACAATAGCTCCGTATCATCGAAGATAAAACAATTCTGAATAATCTCAGAAGATCTAATCTTGATTCCTTCCGGCATTGCCCTGAATGATTCACTTCCAATTACTTGGGTTGGAATAATCAGACGCACGTCCAAATCTCTTCTGAGTACTGATAAGAGTTCTTCTTTACATTCTGCTAATATACTCATGCCCCACGCATCCGTGGTTATACACATTGATGATTTTGCGCCACCAATCATCGTTCTTAGCTGCTTTACAACATAGTTTGAATGAAGATGAAAGTACCTTTTCTCCTCAGCTCCTCTTGCCTTTTTACTCTCCTCGCTTATTTTCTTGAGTTTTGATACAAGGGTATTCATTGCATCAACTTTGTTTATCTGTTCATGAACAATTTCATCAAATGCATCCTCTGGCGCAATACCGGTGCACATGACAGGCTTACTTTTTGATATAATTGCAAGTTTTTTCTGCTGCAGCTTTAGTAATACTGGATAGACTTTGGTTCTAGGAAGTTCGGCATAATATGCAACTTCGCTAGCCGAAATTGTCCCATGCGTTATAAGTGCAACATATGCTCTTGCCTCGTATTTTGATAGTCCAAATTCTTCTAAACTCACGGTTAGCCCATGTTCTTTTGCCATCACGTTTTCTTTGAAGATTATTAGGTAAAATCCATTGTCAATTTCATTGAACAAAACCTTGAAAAAAAACTCCAGATGTAACCGCAGCGTATTGTTACTGCGGTTAACCTAAAACTTGGTACACCGCTCTAATATAGATAAACCCTGTATGTGATCAGACATGGTCGCAAGCTCGGTATTTGTAAATAACAAAGTTCAGATTCTCCCAAATCCATACGCATTGACAATAAAGCCCCGTCTTCAATATTCTTCGTTTTTGGCTGATTCAATACTACAAAAACTCTACAGAGAGCAAAACCAAATACAAGAGTCTAATCAAGCATTATATCATGAAGTAACGTCTTGGAGGGATAATGCTCAGCTAAAACGACAGGTTGAACATGAAGTCACCGTCACCATGTCAGTAGAGGTGGTCAAACTAATAAGACAAAAGCTTGCATCTGTGTCTCAGATGAGCAATCTTGCTCAAACCGTCTCACCTTTAATATCTGTGATACGTATGGTTAACTCTAATCTCTATCTTAAAATGCCACATGTCAGCCAGGATCTTATAGAGCTTTCCGGGCTTTTGGGCAGCATAGTGATGGATTCAGGAAGTCTGATTGAAGCCAAATTTGACTTTAAGCAGACCAATCTGGAATCTAAACAAATACTTGCTGAAGTAAATTTGATAGTGGAATCTAAAATCCGCACCTCATACCCTAATCTAAATTTGTAAAAAGGTCTATCATTATGAAATCCTTTGAAACAGGTCGCCTAGAACAGGATGTGGAAAAGATCAGGCAGCTCTCAAATCTTGTAAAGAAAAGAATACTCGAATCAAATCCAAGATATGAGCGTAAAATCAATAATCTCACGAATGAAGAATTGGAGGATTTTGATACTATTCTGTGCCTGGCGGAGCAAATCCTGATGAAATACCAACAAAAAAAGGACACGTACGCGCTCCTCAAGGAATTCACAGAGATGATGAGGAATTGGTCGTGTTCTTTAGAGGGTATAAACGATTCAATTAATGAACTTATAATTTCAGCCCAATATTCTGTATCTGAAATCAAGACTGTTCAAAATGATGTTTCATCAAGCCTCTCACTTGAGCGCAAAAAACACTGTGCACAAACTGCAAATAATGGTACAATAAATTTAACAAAATCTGTTACACCTGTTTACACACCAGAATACCTACAAAATCCTCAAGCCCAATATGAGCAGGTAGTGTAAAATGAGTCTAGCACCACAAGAATTAGAAAACAATGCAAGCAAGTACGCATCTGATGCAATACGACTTGATTCCCAAGGGGCAAGAGGTATGGCAATTGCAAACTACCAAAAAGCTATCGACGCTCTTGTAAAATTAATCCACTTGTATCCTGATAACAAATTAAACAAGGTCTATACGGAACGATGCAGATCATACGAAAATCGAATAAAAGCACTTCAGATGACACATGGTGTAGACATCGAGCCTGCTGTGGACCCCAAAGCAACACCAGCCGAACAAAAGGCTCAGCTTGAGAAGAAAAAGGACGAAGATGACTTTGATGATATGATAATGAAGGAAAAGCCAGACGTAACATGGAAAGAAGTGATAGGACTTGACGATGCAAAAACTGCTTTACGTGAATCAATAGTATATCCAACCCAAAGGCCGGATTTATTCCCGCTTGGATGGCCGCGTGGCATACTACTGTATGGCCCTCCTGGCTGCGGAAAGACGGTATTGGCCGCTGCAACTGCCAACGAAATTGACGGCTACTTTATTGTAGTTGATGCAGCCTCGATGATGAGCAAATGGCTAGGCGAAGCAGAAAAGAACGTATCTAAGGTGTTCAGACTTGCTAGAGGTTATGCCGAAAAAGAAAACAAACCTGTAATATTGTTTATAGATGAAATTGATTCACTTCTTGGCAACAGAAATTCTGAAGTCGGAGGCGAGGTTAGAACAAAAAACCAATTTCTCACAGAAATGGACGGAATAAATGGCAAGGGCAAAGACATTAAACTATACGTGATTGGGGCTACTAACAAACCATGGAGCCTTGATTGGCCATTCTTAAGGAGATTCCAAAAGAGGGTTTACGTACCGCTTCCGACACTTGAGGCAAGGGAAGCTCTTTTTGAGTTGTATACTGCGCAGCTGAAAAAGGATGATAGGGTAAGACCATCAGAGCTAGCAAAGATCTTTGATGGTTATTCAGCATCTGATATTAAGGATATTTGTCAGGGTGCACAATTAAGAATAGTAAATGAATTGTTCAGCAACCCAGCATACCACGAACCCGTAGCAGGTGAAGCGCCTCCACAACCAAGAGAGCTTAACATGACTGACTTTAGGGAGATAATGACTAGACGAAAGCCAAGCGTTTCGATGGATATGATCCGAGCTTACTACAAGTGGAGTGAACAATTCAAAGCATTATAGCGTTTTTAGTGCGATCACAACACATAAAACTTAAATTTACAAGTAAATCCACATTTCGAGGGTCACAATTTCAGTAAAAAAAGCCCAATGGGCAAACAAACACGGAAAACTGGTTTTAGCAGATGGTACCGTTTTTGACGGGTTGGGATTTGGATACCCAAAGACCATCTTTGGCGAACTTGTGTTTAATACGGGTATGGTAGGTTATACAGAAACCCTGACGGATCCATCATACGCAGGCCAAATACTGACTTTAACATATCCACTGATCGGTAACTATGGCGTCCCAGATCCAGACGTGACTGACGAGTCGGGCATACCTGAGTTTTTCGAATCTGACAGAATTCAGGCACGAGGCCTTGTCATCCACGAGCTCTCTGAAATAGCAAGTCACTGGAATCTGAAAATGACGCTTGATGAATGGTTATACAAACAAGGCGTTCCAGGCATATCTGGAATAGATACCCGCAGTTTAACTAAAAAACTACGAACCAGTGGTGTCATGATGGCCGCATTAGCAGTGTCAGATTCTGAAATAGACGTGGATACAGTTAAAGAGCAACTCTCACAAGCAAATCCGTACACCTCAGAACAATTCATGGATACTGTATCGATAAAACAACCACAGATATTTGGCACTGAAAAAGACTGTGTAGTCATTATAGACACTGGTGTTAAGAACGCCATATTGCGAAACGTGCGCAATCTTGGATACAAAGTAGTGAAGCTTCCTTGGAATGCAACAATTGATCAAGTGTTATCATACAATCCAAAAGGGGTTATACTGAGTAACGGCCCGGGTGATCCAGAAAAATGCCCTCAGACAATTCAAACAGCAAAACAACTGATTGAAAAGAATATACCGACACTTGGAATCTGTCTTGGGGCACAGATAATAGGACTTGCTGGAGGAGCAACTACGTACAAGCTCAAATACGGTCACAGAGGCCAGAATAAATCCTGTGTAAATCTTAGCAACAACCAAGTTTATGTAACCAGCCAAAACCACGGTTATGGAATTGATCCAAATTCCCTCAAGAACACTGATTTTGATTTATGGTTTACCAACGCAGACGATGATACCGTTGAAGGCATTCGACATAAAAACAAAAAGATCATTGCAGTACAGTTCCATCCGGAAGCTTCTCCAGGACCATATGATTGCAAGTATGTGTTCGAGGAGCTTGACAATCTCATAAAGGAGGGGGAGACTAATAAAAAATGAGCAACTAAAGAAAATTTTGGTGTTGGGTAGTGGGGCAATCAAAATCGGAGAAGCAGGCGAAAGTCGCAAAAACGACCGCTAATTCGACTACTCCGGTAGCCAGTGCCTCAAAGCCATTCGCGAAGACGGTCTGAAAAGTGTACTTATCAATCCGAATATAGCAACGATTCAGACTGACACAAGATTTGCGGATAAAGTGTACTTACTGCCTGTTACTGTAGAGTATGTAAGCTCAATAATCGAGGCAGAACGCCCTGATGGAATAATGTTGGGTTATGGTGGGCAGACCGCATTAAACTGTGGTGTAAAATTGAGCGAACAGGGTATTTTGGACAAATATAACGTCCGTGTACTTGGAACTCAAATTCCTGGCATTCAAAAAACAGAAGACAGGCAACTATTCAAGGATTCGATGATACAATGCAATGTACCTGTTCTGAGAAGTAAAACTGTTAACACATTCGAGGATGCAAAAAAAGCAGCTGACGAACTAGGGTATCCTGTAATAATCCGGGTAGCATATACTCTAGGCGGCAAGGGTGGTGGTGTAGCACACAATGAATATGAGCTGCATGAGATTGTTGAACGAGGCCTCAATGCAAGTCTTGTGCATCAGGTTCTAATTGAAGAGTACATCGGCCACTGGAAGCAGATAGAATACGAGGTAATGCAAGATTACGAAGGAAATAACGTCATTGTATGTAATATGGAAAACGTGTTTTCCATGAGAGTGCACACAGGAGATAACGTTGTGATTGCGCCATCGCAAACGATAAACAACCGAGAATATCACATGCTGCGCTCAGCTGCACTTCGTGGAACAAAACATGTTGGAATTATAGGCGAGTGTAACATACAGTTTGCACTTGATCCACAGTCAGAAAGATATGTCGCAATCGAGATCAACCCTAGACTCTCAAGATCTTCTGCGCTTGCAAGCAAAGCTACTGGTTATCCACTCGCATACATGTCTGCAAAAATCGGTCTTGGACACTCTCTTCCGGAACTTGTGAACAGTATCACAAAGACAACTACTGCCTGTTTTGAACCATCCCTTGACTATGTGGTAATAAAGCATCCAAGATGGGACTTTACCAAGTTTGAAATGGCAAACCGCAAGCTCGGTCCAACCATGAAGTCTGTAGGTGAAGTAATGGCAATAGGAAGAACATTCGAAGAATCACTACAAAAGGCAATACGAATGCTTGAAATCGGTAACGACGGCCTTGTGCTAAACCGTATGAATGGCAATACGTATGATGTGGAAGATATCGAAAACCATCTATTGAATCCTAATGATCATATTCTGTACTATGTGGCCGCTGCAATAAAGAAAGGCATATCTGTTGAAAAAATATACAAATTATCGGCAATTGACCCATGGTTCATAGAAAAAATCAAAAACATCGTGAATATGGAATCAGAGCTGACAGAAAATGATCTAACAAAAGATCTTCTCAAGAGAGCAAAACAGATGGGATTTTCTGACAGGCAGATTGGAAGAGCAAAAAGTAAAGATGAGTTGGAGATAAGAAAGGTTAGAAAAGATCTCGGAGTGTTGCCTGTCATCAAACAGATCGATACCCTGGCAGCAGAATGGCCAGCAAAGACAAACTATCTTTACCTGACGTATGGTGGAAATGAAAACGATATCTCTGTAACTCCGGATCAACGTGGAGTTATAGTTCTGGGAGCAGGACCATATAGAATAGGTAGTAGTGTGGAATTTGATTGGGGTACGGTCAACATGGTCTGGGGACTAAAGGATAATGGGGAAGATAATGTGGTCGTGGTAAACTGTAATCCTGAAACAGTATCGACTGATTACGATATATGTAGCAGGCTGTATTTTGAGGAACTTACTCTTGAGAGAATCTTGGACATTGCAGAGTTTGAGAGTCCGAAAGGCATAGTGACTTCAGTTGGAGGGCAAACTGCAAACAATCTTACTCCAAATCTTGCAAAATATGGAATACGTCTCTTGGGCACCTCGGCAGATGATGTTGATAGGGCAGAAGACCGCTCAAAATTCAGCAGTGTGCTTGATAAACTACACATAAAACAGCCACCATGGCAAGCATTCACAAATTTTTCAGAAGCAAAATCATTTGCCACAAAAGTAGGGTATCCTGTTCTAGTTAGGCCGTCGTACGTTCTGTCTGGTGCTGCAATGAAAGTGGTCTGGTCACAAGAAGAGCTAACAAAATATGTGACTAATGCAACTACGTTGTCTCCAGATCATCCTGTCGTGATTTCTAAATTCATGCTTAACTCACTTGAAGTTGATGTGGATGGGGTATCTGATGGTAAGCGAGTTATAATAGGCGCAATAGTGGAACATATTGATGCAGCGGGGGTGCATTCTGGTGATGCTATGATGGTTATCCCGCCATGGAGACTGTCCAACAAACAAGTTGAAACAATAACTGATTATGCAAACAAGATTGCCAAATCATTCAATATTAAAGGGCCGTTTAACTTGCAGTTTCTGATAAATAATGATCAAGTATATGTAATAGAGCTTAACATACGTGCATCACGTTCAATGCCGTTTGTCTCAAAACTTATCAAAACAAATCTTATCAATCTAGCTGCAACTGCAGTTCTTGGAAAAGAACTACCGGACATACCGTCGGATAAATGGAAAAAAACACACACTTATGGAATCAAGGTACCTCAGTTCTCATTTATGCAGCTTGATGGGGCCGATATTGTTCTTGGGGTTGAAATGCAGTCTACGGGAGAGGCAGCCTGTTTTGGTGATAGTTTTTACGACGCACTCTCAAAAGGCTTAATTTCGGTTGGATATAACATGCCAAAACAAGGGACGGCACTTATAACAATAGGTGGTGCCGAAAATAAAGAAAAGTTGCTTCAAACCATGGCTTTATTGAAGAGTCTTGGATTCAAAATATTGGCAACAGAACACACTGCCGAGTTTCTATCGGAGAAGAACATATCGGACGTAGAGATAGTATACAAAATAAGCGAACCTGAACGCAAGCCGAACATTTCTGATCTTCTCTATCAGAGGAAAATCAATTTTATAATAAACATTCCTTCCACATCTACGCTTGAAAAATACGTGGGCATGTTGTATGATGAATATCAAATTCGTAGGAAAGCAATTGAGCTTGGAATTCCAGTTCTTACTACCACTGAACTGGCAGAATCATTCGTTAAGACACTAGATTGGTTGCATCACAACGAAACCACCAAAAAACCATTGGAGCCATACGACCCACTGTAGATGTTATTGAATATGCACTTCAATACATGCAACTACACATGAGCTCAAAAAAACACAGACGGGTACGTTATTTTCAAACCATTTAAAGCCGATAATTACAGTATTTGCTCACGGATCGTACAGAAAATCTGAGGGCGACGACCACTCGCCAGAGTCTTAACACTGCTCTTCAACCTCTGGCGAGTCCCTCACTTTCATACAAATGATTAGAAGGATTTATCAAATATTGAATGCATTTCTAATTGCGCTTTGAAATACGCCTTACTTGTTTTCATGGTGATGATAACATCGGTAGCTGGACTTACTACTGGAGAATATCTGTATGGTTTGCTACCATATGCACACGCAACAGAAAATCTCTTTTATGGCTCATCTGAGTTTGAAAGTCTTGCATCGACACAGCTTGACAATTCATCAATTTTTCAGATAAACATACAATATGATGTAGGGCCTAATGAAATATTTAACGCCAAGCCAATATTTTCTTTTTATCCTGAGAGTGTAACCTCTTTTGTAAGAATAGAAGAAGGTTCCATCGACCGACTTACTCGTGGTAGTACTGGAACAATCACAAATGCAATTACTGTTGATTCGGAATTCTATCTCAATAATATATTCATCAGTGTGTATTTTGCTGGAACTGATGATGAAGGAAATTATTATGAAAGTGGATGGATTGATTCTGTTTTAATGGAAATAGGCCAACAAAGCACCCCAATAATTCCTCCTGTGACAAACAATCAAGATCATCTGAAATCTCTACCGCCGCTAAAGCAGATGCGGGCTGGAATCGCTCCTGAAGATATTACTTGCAAGGAAGGCTTTGTCATCGCTATAAAGACTAGCAATGGAAATCCCTCGTGTATGAAACCGGGAACAAAAGCCAAACTACTTGAGCGTGGCTGGGTTAGTTGACAAGTGCAGTCTGTCTAATCTCTAAGCGAGAGAACAGGAACGCTTACTTTTTCAAGTATTGCCCGTATGATATCTGCAGAAAGGTCTATGTCATATTGTGGTTCATGAGGGTAATCCATTATTAGCAGGTCTATCCTGTTTGATTTTACATAGTCTGTGACCCAGTCAGTTATTGCATCAGTTAGCACGAGCTTGGTAGTGACCTGCACATTCGCGTTATTGGCAAACGTTTGCAATTTTTTGAGGGATTCTAATGATTTTGCCTTTTGTTTGGCAACACTTTCTTTGTCTGCTTTAGTTTCAAAGAAGTGAAATCGTGGCGGGTGTTTATACACACAATCGACAGCAAAAATATTAGAGTTGAACTTTTTAGCGATCCCCAGTCCTACAAGAAATGATTTTGCTTTTATTTTAGGCCCTACAAAAACTACTAAAATGTGTTTGAACATAGTTGTACTGTGCTCGTATACTATTTTGCTCTTTTGCATTAAAAAATAAAAATTCAGTAAAAATATTGTTTAATGTTAATATCTTCTCTGAAATCGTGGTTTTTGGTGCTTTGGAAAACACTCTCTACAATAGACTGGTCTGTCTGGTTTTGGTTCAAAAGGTACCTCGGACTGTTTACCGCAGTCAGAACAAGTACACGGGTACAATTTTCTGTCGTATGACATGATTAGCTCATATGTACACTCAATAAGAATGATTGTATTTATATCGAATTTTGACGTTGTTTTCTTCATGCCAACAATTATTAGACATCGTGCAAGGTAAATGCATGCCAAAATCGCGACAAGACCATACATCGCTAGTTAAGAGTCTAATTGATCATTTCACTAGCAACGGGCTTGAAATTCAGTACGCAAATTATGATGGGTATGAAAAACCGTTTGTGATTAACAGACATGCTCCAGACATTATTGCATTTGACCGTCAGAATCAACTTGGCTACATTGGAGAGGTAAAAACATGTTCTGAGCTTGTAGAGCAAACAACAAGAGAACAGTTTGAAGACTTTTCAAACAAGTTGATGAAAAGTGGGAAATCCGAACGTGTAAAATTACCTCTTTTTATTGCTGTTCCACATGAATGCGAGTCCAAAATTCCTCAGACTTTGCGTGATTACAAACTAGACAGCAGAAAAAACATACACGTAATAGGCTTCTGACTTTAAACTACTCATAAAACTTGCGGTAATAACGATTCATCGCCAATTATGGTACCATCTAACGTGACAAGCTTGGCAGATACTGAACTTCGGATCTTTTCTATTATGGGAGAAATCGATTTTCTATACTGTGTTTTCTTAGTCGCATAAAAATATCTGTTAAAAGAAGGAACTATGATGATTTCAAGCTGACCACTCTTTGATGGAAACAAGTTTTCTTTTTTTGTTTTCAACGAAATCCATATTTGCTGGCCATTGAGGATTGAATTCTCGTCAAAGAAGACAGGGTGAACATGACCTATGATTATTTTATCTACTTCTGCAAAGTTTTCTGATGGCAATGTATGCCCATGTGTTAATAACGTATTCTCAATTATCATGCCTGCTGAGCTTATTAGATTGATATTTTCTGGAATAAGCTGCTGTATATTACCATCATGATTTCCTGGTATGATGGAAACGTCGGCCATATTGCTTAATTCCTTTAAAAATTTGGGAACCTCGTCCCACTCGTTATTTGAAATTCTGCTTATACTTGATTTGATATCACCTAAGAGTATGACCTCATCTGGTTTTTGCGATTTGATGATGTCATGCATCTCGTCTAACAGTTCCTGCAGTATTGTATTTCTACCCACAAAGATTTTTTTCTGAGCCAGTTCTGCTTCAAAACCTATGTGCATGTCAGTAACAATCAAATATTTTCTTGTTCCTTCTAACATCAGTGCTGGTTTTGATGGTATTGGCCTAGTTGTTGCCACCAAAAATATAGAGTTCGTTTAACATTAAATTCTTGTGGGCAAAGACAAAAAGGACATCATCATATCAGAAAAAAGAGTAAAACTACACATTTTTGCACCTAGCAGGAGACAGATATGGACAATAGTGGGAATGGGAAAAGAATATTGGATTGATCCTGATCTTGACTATTGCTCATGTGAAGGATATTATTTTGGCAGATTAAAGAACAAGAAGATGTGCTATCATCTTGATTCAATAAAAGAAGCAAATCGGGCAAATAACATAGAAGTGATCACATTCTCAGATTCAGAGTACTATGATTTTTTAAAAAGCCTTCTTGCAGAATTGTAATTTCTTACTATTCATTTTTTATAGAGTCTCTGGAATGACCCTTGTTGACTATCATTTGTATTATGGCATCCACCGAGTAGTCTATTCCATGTTCACTTTCAAAGTGGTCTCTGAGTTTCTTTATTAATGACAAGCTTTTCTGTCCTTCCAGAACAAAACCACACTCAAATCCATAGTCATTACATGAAAGTTTTATTGTCATCAAAGCTGAAAAAAAATTATTGGTTTATAACCTTTGTTCTACAATGTTAACTCATCATTTCAGATGTGGGTATTTTCAGATCTGTATTTTGAGTATGTCTTCTTTTGTTACTCCTTTCCATAACCCAATCATGCCGACCGGTTCGGCCGGTTCCACTTTGGTTATTTTTTGTATCTTGATATGATCTGGGTTGGGAGGCATCCACAACATTGCCATGTAATCTCCTACACTACCTACTTTATTTGGTACCGCAGTGACTATTTTTTCACGTTGGAATCCGTTTGCTATTAGGGCATCAACTGATTTCTGAAGCAGATCCATTCTCCCATGAACAAAAAGATAGACATCTTTTGTCGTGTCTATTTGTGACATCTGCGATTGATATCAAATGATGTTAAATCAATGTTTCTGAGTTGGAAAAACGGTTAAATTGGTACCTGAAACATGCACAAGTGTGAAAATAGTAACAGTTGGAAGTCGAATATTCGTGACGTCCTTTCAACTTGCTGGCGTTCAAGGTATTATAGCAGACAATCCACAAACCGCATTTTCCGAGATAAAAAAATTATCTGATGATCCGGATGTGGGGTTGGTGCTTGTAAGTGAAGATATTTCAACTCCTATTAACATGGATCTTACAAAACTACGTGCGACCAAATCAAAGCCCCTGATATTCTCGCTTCCATCAGCTGGCTCGGCCAAGCAAGAAGTTGATTACAGAAAGATGCTCAAGACAATCTTGGGCGTCTAAAGTCTATCGTATTTTGCATCCTCAAATTTGTTCTTATCTAACTTAGGCCCTCTTTTCGTATTTACGTAGGTTCCAATATACGCAATACCACCACAAATTATTCCTGCGGCAAACAACACGGCAAATGACATGATCGGCATCTTTACTGTCTCGATTATTGTTTCTTGCATATTTGTCACACCTGTTATTGAATTTGTAAACCCTGCCCCTACAAAGCCAGTGATTATTAACAAAATCGTGGTTGCCGCCCCGCCTACATTCGTTCCAATCAGATGAATCCATACCAAATAGTTCTTTGCACCCCGAATTGGACGGTCTAAATTTGATTCTAAATGATTATAGAATATTGCAGTAATAGCTATTGCTACGACTAGTGTGATATACATAAAGTATCCGAAAAAGAACCATTTGGCAGGACCATCAAGTGATAGTGATAGGAATTGAATTATGCTGATGTCTGAAAACATTACTTGCATTAAAATGAGCGAAACTGTCAAACCTGTTATTATTGAGCTCTGGATGATGGCAGATACAACAAAACGATTTCCCCATATGCTAGGTCTTTTCTTATCGGAAACTTCTAGAAATCGACGTCTCTCGGATTCTTTCTTCTCAATTTCTGCATAATCATAAAATTTCTTAAGCAATCTTGATTCTTCTTCCTCATCAAATCCCTCATAATTGGAACTATCCCACCGTGACATTGAGTACAGTGAATTGATTTTGATAATAATCGATTTTATGTTCGATCTGAACGGAATGTTTAATTTTTTTTACGAACCGTCAAAAATCAGTCAATGTAAATATAGCACAGATCTGGTAAAAATCACACATGAAAACAGCATTCGTAAAAGGCCCTTCAAGCGTTGAAGTTGTAGAATCAACAATATCGAAACTTGCCCCTGGTGAGATATTGGTAAAAATGCAATCTTGTGGGATATGCGGTTCTGACGTTGAAAAGGTGTTTGGCAAATACGGACAACCATCAATGCGCCTTGGACACGAACCTGCTGGAATAATAATTGCTGTGGGTGATAAGATTAGTGAATTCAAGGTAGGAGATAGAGTCTTCACACATCATCATGTACCTTGCTATTCATGCCATTTTTGTGTTCATGGTAATGAGACAATGTGTCAGAGATATTCTGATAGTAACTTGAATCCATGCGGACTGTCAGAAGAATATATCGTGCCTGAATGGAATGTATCTCATGGTGGGGTATTGAAAATCCCGGATCATATGTCATTTGATGAGGCAGCGATGATAGAGCCTTTGGCATGCTGTGTTCGGGCCTGGAATAAATTTTCGCATAGGCTTGGCGATTCAGCTGCCATATTCGGTACTGGTCCAACTGGAGTGATGCATGCTATGATCGCACAGTCAAATGGATTTTCTCAAGTTTTTTGCTTTGATGTAAATGACTTTAGATTGGACTTTGCAAGGCAGCTTGGTGCGTTACCATTAAAATCAGGTAGTGAAAACTCGATTGAAACCCTAACGTCAAATACTCAGGGGCATGGAGTGGACGTATCGATAATTGCCACTAGCCATCTTGGCGCTATAACAGATGCTATTGCATGCACAAGAAAAGGAGGCACGATTATACTGTTTGGTGTGCCAACAAAAGGAGCCACTATGAACATTGATATGAGTATCATTTATGCAAAAGAACTCACATTGGTTCCGACATACGCAGCGTCTGACATTGACACCAAACAAGCATTAGAACTAATCGCGACCGGTAAAGTTGATGTAAAAAAGCTAATTACCCATCGATATTCTCTTGCAGAATCACAAAAAGCATTTGAACATGCCCATACTGGTCAGAACGCCATGAAGATCATTATTCATAGTTAGACCTATGACGCATCTGTGTTATTTTATTCGTGAATCAAGCCAAAATTTGACAGAACCTGCTTGAGAAAAGATTAAGAAGGGTCCAAAATTTCCCAAATGCGATACATATGGATTGGGGTTTAAAAAACAGAATTTCAAGTATAATCAAACCGCAGAACAATCGTGGAGTTATGCTTGCCGTAGATCATGGCTATTTTCTTGGGCCTACAGAGAAGCTTGAGGTTCCACGAAAGACAATTGCACCGCTCTTAAAGTACTGTGATTCGTTGATGGTTACACGAGGTGTAGTGAGGACATCTGTTGACGCTACATATCCTGTTCCAATAGTACTACGAGTCTCTGGAGGCTCTAGCATAATTGGAGAAGATCTATCTAATGAAAAAATAACTACTAGCATAAAAGATGCCATAAGAATAAACGCAAGCGCTCTTGCTATGTCAATATTTGTAGGCGCAAAATACGAACACAATTCCTTGGTGGGCCTTGGAAATCTGGTAAATGAAGCAGAAGAATACGGTTTACCAGTTCTAGCAGTGACAGCAGTTGGTAAAGAACTTGAAAAGCGTGACGCACGATACTTATCGCTTTCATGCAGAATCGCCGCCGAATTTGGTGCACATATGGTCAAGACGTACTATTGTGACAATTTTGAGAAAGTGGTAAACAGCTGTCCAGTTCCTGTAATCATTGCAGGAGGACCTAAACTGCCTGAACGTGACGCACTAGCATTGACATACAATGCGCTTAAAGCAGGTGCTGCAGGAGTTGACATGGGACGCAATATTTGGCAATCACAATTCCCAATACCTATGATCAGAGCCGTACGCGCGATAGTTCATTCCAATTATAACCTGAATCAAGCATACGACTTGTTCAAAAAACTTTGTAAAGAATATCCTCAAAACAATAGAAATTCACAGCCTCTTACTGCAAGACTTCCACAAAAACAACAAAAGCCACAACAAAAACAACAAAAACCACAACAACAAAAACCACAACAACAAAAACCACAACAAAAACCACAACAAAAACCACAACAAAAACCACAACAAAAACCAC